>NZ_JAJBJC010000339.1 GCF_021811825.1 Candidatus Anadelfobacter sociabilis
TGAACCAAGAATATGAAAAATTACTAATCCAATCTTCAAATAGTGAGAAGCTAGTTATAAACTTAAAAAGAGAATTGAGCAATTTAAAAATAACTTCAAGCTATAATATCAATTCTCTCAACACTCAATTAAAAGTATGAAATTAGTAATTATTTTTCTAGGATGCTCAAAGAGAAATAGAAATGAAAAATAATATGATCGAAGAATTTAGGCATACTATTACCGAGCTTGAAGATAGTCTTAAGCAGAATTTAAATAAAAGTATAACTTCTTCAAAACACGAAAATGTGCTTCAAACAAAGATAGAAGAGTTAAATTCAAGAATAATAAAATAATGAAGCAATGTTAAGGAAAAATAAGGAAGAAATGTGAATTATAGTAACAGAAAATACCAATTTAAAAGCTGATCTTAAGTCTCTTTCAAGTATGGAAAGAGCTTTAAGGCAAGAAATTACTAATATGATAAAAGAAAGAGAGGAAAAAGAAGAAGCAAGTCAATTTATAAATACTAAAATTTCACATGCTGCTTTTGAATTGCAAAAGACAAAAGCTGAAAATATGATGCTGGTAAATAAAATTGAAGAGTTAATGAATGAAAATTATTCACTTAAAGAAGCAATAAATCACGGAGAAACAGATCATA
>NZ_JAJBJC010000122.1 GCF_021811825.1 Candidatus Anadelfobacter sociabilis
TGGTGTGTTCAGATATTATAAAGGAGATTTATCATAAGATACATCATGCGGATCATTTTATTCATGATCTCGGAAAAGTGAGAGCGATGACCACATTGTGTTTTTATACAATAGTTTTATTTTTTGTATTAAAGGATGTTACTCCCTCCAATGAAGAAGTTGAACATACACTTAATAAGCTGAAGGAAAATTCATTAGACCCGTTGATGAATAGTGAAACAGAATATTTAATTAATATAATTAAAAATGCTTTGTGCCATCTGTTAGTAGAAGATTTATCATCTGTTCATCATGTTATCAGCTTTACGCATGAATATTTTTGCATTCGCGACGGTTTCATTCGCGACGGTTTTTCGCGATCATTAGATAATAGATGAGTATCAACTTTTTTATAAAAATCGTTGATTATACAAAATAATGCCGTAATATCTTTCTTCATAGAGGATCTATTTTTATTTATCCCAAAAATTCCTCTATACTCTTTTTTGTTCGCATCTTCAATACCTTATCTACTATTTAATCCCGAATTGGGGTGTATTACAATAACGTTAACGTATTATAAAAACACCTAAAATCTACTTTTTAGATACAGGATTATACAGCTATTTGACACGATAGCCATCTCCAGAATCGCTAGAATCCGGGGCAATATCTGGTATAATTCTTGAAACACATCTTTATAGAAATATAAAAGAGCTATTGGCACAATGGTAAAGCACCATATTTTTACTATTACAGAGATATCGATCAAAAAGAAATTGATCTGGGTATAGAAGAAGGAGATGCATTGTATCCAGTAGAATTTAAAAAAACAGCAACACCAAGTAGAATAGCTTCTAAGCATTTTCATACACTTCAAAATCTTGGCAAAAGTGGGACTAGGTGCAGTTCTTTGTTTAAGTGATAGCGATATCCCACTATCACAAGAGGTCAATGCTATTCCATTATGGAATGTTTAAAATTTCTAAAAAGATATGCTCTCTTTTTTGTGATTGATTCAAAAATTCTTAACTCAAATTTTCTAGTAAAATATGGAGTTTTTTCTTTAAAATTTTCCTTTGATTTTCGTCTAATTTTTTAATCCCTGGGGTTTGAAGATTTAAAGTCCCATTAGTTAAATCAACTCTCATTACAGAAAAGTCACCTTTTTCTGCGCCCTTTCTTATACCCAATACACCTTCTATAATTCCCTCATTATTTTTGCTTTTAACAAGTCTTCTCAATTTCGCCCTGGTTCTAATGTTGTTTTCTATTATATGAGTAAGGTATTTTTTCGGAATTTCAGTATATCCTATAAATTCTGATACAGTAGTTTTTCTTATGGCTAATTTTTTCGCCAAATCTACTTGGGATGCGAAAAATCCATTATCTATTAAAGCTTTAAATGCCAAACCAAATTCTATTGGATGCAAATCTTGTCGATGAATATTCTCCACTATCGCCACCTCTTGTGCAATACTCACATCTTCTAAAATAATACATGGGACTTGCGCTAGTCCTGCTAACTTTGCAGCTCTGAGGCGCCGCTCCCCGCTTACAACTTCAAACTTCCCTTTTTGTTTAATATCCGGAATCACCGTTAATGGTTGTCGCACTCCATATTTCTTTATAGAATCTCTAAGATTGTCCATTTCCTCTTGATTGAAATTCTTTCTTGCCTGATCCCCAAACGGCAAAAGATCTTTTGTATCTAAAAAGTAAAATTCCTTAACTAGACCTTCTAGACCAACCCCAGCTCTTCCATATCCAAATCCTGGCTTGGATATCTCCTCTAATTTTTTTGGTATTTTTTTATAATTTATCTTACTCATTTTCATTTTTAACCTTCATCTACTAGAAAATGAAATTATGTAATGGATTAGATCTACAATGTCAGTCAAGGCATTAGAATTTTTTCTTACAAAAAATGCCAATGGTTTTCCTAATTTTGACGAGGTAACTATATCCTCACTCTTTCTAATAGCAAAATCTTCTTTCAAATATTCTGCATAATATTTTTTTAAAACAGCCATAGCTTCACCAGAATTTGTAGATCGATCCTCATATTTATTTGGAATAATGTTTAAATCCCTTCTTTTAAGGTCCATATGTCGAAAAAACTGATTTAGATCTTCTATTAATAACTTCAAACCATTTAAACTATATGGTTGAGTTTCGCACACAATATTTAATACATCTACGTATGTAATAACATTTCGATTTAGAAGACTAATTGTGGGATTTGTATCAATAAATATAAAATCATATCTATCATTTAAATTTTCTAACTCTATGCGCAGCCTTTCTTCTCTTCTGGGAATGTTGGTCAACTCCGTTTCCAATCTTGTTAAAGACAAATTGGATGGAATACAATCCAACCCCTCAAATATATTCAAAACAACTCTCTCTAGAGATTGGTTATGAGTAATAAGGTCGTATAAGGTAAGTTTGGTATCGTCTGTAATTCCAAGAGAAACAGACAGATGAGCTTGTGGATCTGCATCTATAACTAAAACTTTATATCCTATTAATGCTACATGCGAGGCCACCTGGAAACACACGCTGGTTTTGCCAGTTCCCCCTTTAAAATTATAAAACGCCTGCTTTTTTTTAAGAATTTTATCAGAAAAAGAGGAAACATTCTTTATAACCTTTCTAATTGATTCTACTCCATATCTAAGATTTCTCTGAGAGCCCTCTTCTATATGCGGAATTGAGTTATTAGCAATATATCTACTTATCGTAGAAGTAGATACTTTTGCTAACTCCGAAATCATCCTTTGATGGATTCCTAGTTCTCCTAAATAATTATTCATATTTTTCTATAATTTTCTGTTTTTTTGAGAGTTCGCCGTGGCGAACTTTTCAACTGCAAAAATCACCATGCCTTTTATTTTACAAAATAATGCTTTTTTTGTTGCAATTAAAAATTAGAACTCTATCGTTACATCTAACACTACATCTAAAATAAAGTCTAGATGTTTTTATAAGAAAGATTTTATAAATACAGGATCAATTAAAGATATATGAAATAAAAAAGGAGATCGGCATTTCTACCAACCCCCAAATCGCAATACTCATTGTCACACATAAAATGACAATAGGCAAGAGATGTTTTTCTTTTTTATAACAACACATAAAAAGTTATCATTATGAGAAAACATTTTCAAAACACTACACTACATCACCCTACTCAGCCACACCACTTAGCAACAATACTTGGACTACTCTCAGCACAAATTTTGAATCAAATACAATACTGGATCTCTAAGTGCGGTCGCGAGATAAAAAACGAAACTGGACTTTGGATATACAACTCCCTTAGAGAATGGCAAAACCAATTTCCATATTATAGCGAG
>NZ_JAJBJC010000340.1 GCF_021811825.1 Candidatus Anadelfobacter sociabilis
GTTTTATTCTACTCATGAGATTCTGATACTAAATCTTTTTCAGCATTTTCAATAAATGAATTTTCATATAATTTTAAATCACCATATGACTCAGATTGGAGAAGCTTAAAATTTGGATCATTAAGACATTTATTTCGAGATATGAAGCAAACTAAGTTATTGTGTAAGCTTCTTTAACTTTGATTTACTTTTTTATTTTTTTATATATTAAGATTTTAGTGATAATAAAATTTAATAATTTATAATATTTTTTTTAATTTGATTACTTAAAATATCAACACGTGTTTTCTATTATTTACTGTAAAAATTCCTCGTTTCTATATAATGAGTTTTCATTAAACTCCCTATGCCCACTAAATACCTTACATCTGGTCTAGATCTATTAATCTCTAAGCTTCTATCGATTATTGTAAGAATTAATACAAATAAAATTACTCCAAGAATAACAACAACAGTATTCAAAATGTTTATAGGTCTCCAATTCAAGTTCCTCTACTAATCTCTATATCTGATTTTTTTTGAAGACTTTCTTTGCTTTTTGAGATTATATCGCCACACACTTCCTCAACAATGGCGGATCTTTGTTGATTGTAAATTTTTGTTCATTCAGAGCCAAATTGATTTGATGCTTCGT
>NZ_JAJBJC010000341.1 GCF_021811825.1 Candidatus Anadelfobacter sociabilis
TTTTTACTATCATTAATCCAATTAAAGAAGTTAAAAGACCAACTCCCGTTCGCATTATTTTTTTCTTCAAAGTAATGAAGTTTTTTAGATAGAGAATGCAAATGAAGGTTAGTAAAAATCAATTCTGAGCGAACTAGTATTTTTGAAATGGAAGAGGAAACAGAAGGAAGGAAGAAATTAGGGATTTACAGTTACAAAGAACGACAAGAACGGATCAGGAAGTACAAGGAGAAGGTCAAGCGATTTGTTAATGGAGAGAACAAGAATAAAGACGGGTATGTCAAAAGGAGAGTCCTCGCTAATATGAAGCCGAGATATAAAGGAAAGTTCGTTAAGAAATGAGATTCTGAATCCACAGCCGAGATTTAACCAATCCTAATTTTAATTTCGTAATAATCAATTTAAATAGTATTTAATAGTTGGAGTTTATGCAGATATTTGGATATTCATAGTATTAATTTTTGTCAGAAAACAACCTATTTTATGAAATAGAAAGTAAAAAATCATTAAAAATCATAATAAATCAGTTAAATAGGTGTTTAGGATTGATTTGTTGTATTTTCTCCAGAATAGGCTGAAATTAGGCTATAATCGAACGGTCAACCAGACTTTGTTAGCATGATAGAATAGATT
>NZ_JAJBJC010000342.1 GCF_021811825.1 Candidatus Anadelfobacter sociabilis
TAAATAAGGTTATGAGCTTTGAAAGAGAAGTGAGAGTTATGAGAGACGATGAGGTGGTCGTGGAGTGTGATGTTTAGAGCTGAGAGAGCTGCGTGTATTTTTTTTGTTATATCGATATCGTCTTTTGAAGGAGTTAAGTCTTGGCTAGAATAGTTGCGTACCGTTATTACTGTGGATGCTGAGTAAAATAGTGCTTGCTTTGCGATTTCTCTTGGGTAAACTACAACCTTATCTACCGTCCCTGAGCTAATGGTTTCATCTGTTATAAGAATATTTCTTTTATTGAAGAAGAGTGCATGTAGGTGCTCAGTTTTTTTAGTACCAATTATAAATTGACAGTAATTTATGATTGAAAACCAACTTTTCACCATATGTATAGCATTTTTTTTGCATGGGAGCATAAATCTTGTAAATATGTCTTGCATTAATTTAAATTGCATTAATCCAGCATCGCAGATGCCATTGAGGATTTTTAGTGCGATAGGATCAGCGGTGATTACACCTTTTAAAGATGAGAATTTATTCAATAACTTCTTGCTTATTGCTTCTGTATCCTTTTGCTTGAGTACAGAAAAAAGCAATATTTCTAATGTTTCACTATCAGAGAGCATCCCTAGTGGTGATTTTTGA
>NZ_JAJBJC010000123.1 GCF_021811825.1 Candidatus Anadelfobacter sociabilis
AGAAGCTAAAGCTTCATAAAGAATAGTATTTTGCTGGCGTACATTTTCTCTCCCAGGGAGAGAAATGATAATAAGAAATTTACGGTTCTGGACCATAAGCGCACCTCGAATTGCATGCCCCAAAACCCCAAAACCCCAAAACCCCTCATAAAATTTATTGGATTGAAACTTATTTTCTAATTACATTTACAATACATGAAGAATGCATAAATCTCGTTGTCATCATTGGTGTTACATAGTCCCATCAGTCGTGAACATGATCATATCTTTCAACTACATCCATATAGGTACCATCAAAACCTCCCATCGCATAAATATACTGGCAATCATTTGAACTTACTGCACTTAAAGTGCATCTTGGACTGTTCATCTCTGCACATTTAATCCATTTGTTTTGTGATTCATCATATCTTTCCATTCATCCGAGATACCTGCTCCCATTATAACCACCAATTACATATACTCCATCAGGCAATGATACTGCTGATAGTGCTCTTCTTGGTTGATTGAGATCAGCTACTTTTTCCCATTCGTATGTTTGAAGATTAAACCTCTCAACACTTTTTAGTCAAGCACTATTTAATCCTCCATAACCACCAATAACGTATATTTTACCATCAGGACCAACAGCAACTGCTAATTCGTCTCTCTTTGTTGTCATTGGTGGTAACTCTGACCAATCTCCAGTTGATAGATTTAATAAATGCATTGAATCAAGAACCTGACCATCATTTCCACCTACAATTAGAAGTTGCTTATCGTTTATTAAGACTCAACAAAAGCCTGATCTTGGAGATGGAAGCTTTAATTTTGACATTGACCATTTGTCAGCTCGAATGTCGAACTCCTCAATAAGATCAGTTCTAGATCCGTCAAGTAGTTTTCCTCCCATAATGTATATCTTTTCTCCTTTATAAGAAACTGCTCCAAATTTAGTTCTACCAATATTAACTTCACTTACATTTTGCCAGATTCCTTTATTCATATTAAGCCTTTCTACACTTGTTAAAGTAGTATTTTTATATCCAGATATAACGTAAATATACTGATCAACAGTAATCATCATTCTACTAAGATCATTTTTAGATGAATCCTTGTTATATGTAATCATAGATGAACCAAAATTCTCTTCAGATGCTGGAGAAGCAGGAACTTTCTTAACAAAGCCATCTTTATTCTTTATAAAATATTCGTCATCTTCTTCATTTGCTAATCCTTCTAATCTTCTTTCGATTTCGTAGTTTTGAAGTTTTCTTTCTTCATCAGGAAGAAGAACTCTTACTTCATTCTTAAAACTTCTTTCTACATCACTATTTTGTTCTATTCTACTTACTTCCCAGTTATCAGGAACATCATAGTTATCTCCTCTTGCTTTTAAGTCATTGCTATGTCTGTAAGAAGGAATTGTGAATGCAATATCTTCGTCATTTCTGATAATATAATCATTAACTGGGCTTGATTTAGTAGGATTTAATCTTGGTACTCTACCAACTTCAACACCTTCATCTTTGTTTGAGTCACAAGGATCTTCTAGTCGATTTAAATATTCATTCTTTGATCTTTCTGCTTTATGTTTACTTCTTGCTTCATAAAGAGACGTTGACTTTTTGATCATCACATGAGGATCTTTCTTCGAAGAAATTAGAGCAGCCTTTGAATCAATTATTTCGTTATAGTGTTCATCTGTTCCTTGCTTTTTCCAATCATGTAATCCTTTTTGTCTTTCTTGTTTATATTTCTGAGCATCAACGCTTGATCTAAGTTTGTTTTCAAAATTTAAGTTAGATTGTACCTGAAAAGCTTTAATTGTTTTATTTGGAATCTCTTGATCATCTATATTAATTTGATTTTATAAGTAAAATAGAGATTACCTATAGTATTTTGCTTTTTCTTCTTTGTATTATGAATTGGTTTTGTGTAGTTCGGAATTTCAACATCTGAATGAGTTATTTTATTTGAGTTTCAGTCTAAATTTTTAACCTTTGTTGGAGATTGAGCAATACCTTTTATTGAACTTAAAACTGGTACATTGTTTGAACTTTTCTTGAGAAGATTATTGCTTTTTAATGAATCATTTCTGCCATCTTTTGATCTTGTCCTTCCTGTTTGGGGTCTATATCCTCCTGATGAATACTTGTTATTTTTGAGCATCTTATTATTTAGAGTTGTATTATAAGATGGATCTATCATTCTGCAAATATGCATTAACTCTATATCTTCCTTTACATTAACAAACGGATCTTTTAAAACAATGGGTGACTGCTTTTCTAGTGCCTTTTGTGATATATCATATATGATTTCAGAATTCTGAAGAAGTTTTAAATCACTTTCAGAATCCATTATTCTTGCTTTCTTTTTGAAATCATTAATTGTTAAAAGCTGTTGGCTCATTTTATCTTTCTTTTCATCTAAATATTCTTCCTCTTCTTTTAAAACTGAAGTAATCTTTCCTTTTAATTCACTTTCTCTTGCATTAATAAGCTTTCTAACATTATTAAATATACTTGTTATTCATTCTTTATTTTTATTTGCTTGGTTTCTTATCATAATGAAGTGATTCTCAATATCAATGCTCTGTGTTTTTATTCTATCTTCAATTTCTATTGATCTTTTAAGAAAGTCAAAGAACAATGACTTCTCAATTCCTGCTGCCTTTTCAATAGAATTAATTTCATGATTTTTATGCCCATCATTCAAGATACAGTCAATACAAAGAACTTGTCTACACATCATGCAATAGGCTTCAACCTTTTTATAGTGAGATGATCAAAGTACAACCTCATCTTCAGAACCTTTTATGCTTTTATCTGGAGTTGAGGTTTTAGCTGATCCTGATCCTCTTTTATCTGAACCTGACTCACAATCTTCTCTTTGTTCTTTCTCTTTATTAATGTTTAAAAGGGCTAAATTCTTTGGAAAGCTTGCAACTGGCAGGTGATTGTGTACCATTCTACATTCAGGTCAGTAAAATATTCTTTCTGTTGCATTTTCATCAATTGATTGCTCCTTTAAAGCTCTCTCAAGAAGCTCTCCTAATCACTTTTCTCAAACTGTGTGTCCTCATGATAGTAGAATTCTTGGGCAATTTACCCCACTATTGAAATCAACATATCATCGTGGTCATTGAATCATTTTCTATTTGAATGAATATTTAAATTATATTCAATTATTTCAAGAACTTAGGGGTTTGTACCTGAAAAGCTTTAATTGTTTTATTTGGAATCTCTTGATCATCTATATTAATTTGATTTTATAAGTAAAATAGAGATTACCTATAGTATTTTGCTTTTTCTTCTTTGTATTAG
>NZ_JAJBJC010000052.1 GCF_021811825.1 Candidatus Anadelfobacter sociabilis
TTTCCAAGAGCGCTCTTCTCTAAATCATATAGTATTGTAATCCTCTTTATAATCCTATATGTCATTAACGTAGATTATATCATGTACTTGTACTGTATTTATATATCCCGATGCTATTTAAACGCTATCCATATGCTTTTTCTTCTTACTATCTTCAGTTGATTCGGTATTTTGTATATCAGGTAAATTTTGTCCATCTTTCAAGATAGTTTTATCTTTGATGATTGAAGTAACTTCATAACCTGTAAGAATCTCATTTTTTAGCAATGCATTGGCAATAAGATGAAGCTGATCTACATGTTTTTTTATCAATCGTTGAGCAGTGCTATAGCCTTCTTCTATTATCTCTTTCACTTCACTATCTACTGTCGCTGAAATATTCTCAGACATAGACTCATACCCATAAGAATTAGTTACCCCAACTCTTACATGTCCTATTTTTTTACTAAATCCCCAGTGTGCTACCATTTTTCGTGCTATCTCTGTTGCGCCTTGAATATCTGCTGATGCACCGGTTGTAATAAAATCTTTTCCAAAGATCATCTCTTCCGCAACACGCCCTCCCATTGCAATTGCGATATCGGTTTTTAATTTCTGTATCGTGACAGATACTCGATCATCTTCAGGTAATTTCATCACTAATCCAAGTGCGTTGCCACGTGGTATTATAGTTACTTTATGTATTGGATCTGCGCTTGGCAGATGAAGACAGAGTAGCGCATGTCCAGCTTCATGGTATGCAGTCAGCTTTTTCTCTTTTTCTGTTATAACCATAGACTTTCGTTCCGGTCCCATTAATACCTTATCTTTTGCAAGTTCGAGAATATGAAGCGTTACCATATTATGATTCTTTCTCGCTGCTAAAAGTGCTGCTTCATTGATCAAATTTGCTAGATCAGCACCAGTAAACCCTGGAGTGCCTCTTGCAATGATTCGCAAATCTACATCTTCAGCCAGTGGCGTATTACGAGTATGTACAGTTAATATTTTTTCTCGCCCGTTAATGTCTGGAATTGGCACATGTATTTGCCTATCAAATCTTCCTGGACGCAAAAGAGCATGATCCAATACATCCGGTCTGTTTGTTGCTGCTAGAACAATAACTCCAGAATTATCAGAAAATCCATCCATTTCAACAAGTATTTGATTTAATGTTTGCTCACGCTCATCATTAGAATGCCCTTTACCAGAGCCTCTGTGACGACCTACTGCATCAATTTCATCTATAAATAGAATGCACGGAGCTTGTTTTTTTGCCTGAGTAAACATATCTCGTACTCTACTTGCACCGACACCAACGAACATTTCAACAAAATCAGATCCAGAAATACTAAAAAAAGGGACTCCAGCTTCTCCTGCTATAGCTTTTGCAAGTAAAGTTTTCCCCGTTCCAGGAGCGCCCACCAAAAGACATCCTCTAGGTATTCTACCACCCAATTTTTGAAATTTGCTTGGATCACGTAAAAAATCTACTAATTCACTAAGCTCTTCTCGCGCTTCATCTATTCCAGCTACATCATTAAACGTTGTTTTTTTAGTATCTGCTATTAATTTTGCTCTTGATTTACCAAAACTCATTGCTCCTCCACCTTTTTGCATGCTTCGCATAAAATATATGTAGACAATAACAAAAAGCACACCGGGAAACCATACTAAAAAAGAATTGAAGAAACTTGCGATTGAGCTCTCTGCTGGTAACACTTCAAATCTTACATTTTTAGAATATAATAAAGAAATAAGTTGTGGAAAAAATGGAGCAAGAGTCGTGAATTTTTGATTATCTTTATCTATTCCATCTATAGTATCACCGTGTATCACTACCTCAACTACTTGCCCACTCTCTACACTTTTCAAAAAATCAAAAAATGACATTTTTTTCGCATAGCCTTTATTGTTGATTAGCGAAAATAATAACGTTAATGAGATAATGATTAGCACCCATAATAAGAGGTTCTTAGTCTTCTTTGGTAACTTATTTAACATTCTAGCCTAGCGTATGTTTTTTTAACTCGATAAGCTGGCATTATATACTGAAATATAGGCTTATACAATGAGAATTTTAAATTTTACAGATATCATTTGATGCAACTATTGGGTTTTGTTTCTGATGCTTTCAAATATTCTATTTTTCTTTTGAAAACTTCAATTTTTGTTTTTAAAAATTTCGAAATTTATGCAAGATGCACCCTCTTTAAGAGCAAATATAATTCGCTCTCATCTCGAATCAATTTATATATTTGAAATTGTCTTTTAACATCTTCATTAAATTCCTAGAGCGCCTATTCTTCTTAGTGGAGTAATATCTCTTCTTTTTGCTGGTGATAGTGTCCATATACTCTATATTCTTGGAAATTATCTCATACCATATCAGAATCGATACATCACCATAATTTATCGTACAAAAAATACAACTTACTTAATTGAAAGTAATATAAAGTACATAAGAATAACATGACTTTATAAAAAATATGAACATATATTCATATAGTATAGATTTAAGCAAGAAGGTAGTTGTTATATTCGTATATCAATTATCAATCTAAAATCTACTAGCAATTGAATTTATATAATAAGAACTTTATTCATTAAATGATAAATATTTTCTATGTATCTCCTCTATCAATCATGATGATGAATATCTCTTATGCCCAAATATGAAATGAAATTATGCATAGTAACAAGATATAACATCATTTATACGCAGATACACCTTCTCTCACCGAAGGAGGTTAAAAGGTAAAAAACCTTTCACCTTAATATATATTGATATTGCACTTTAGAATATATAAAAATTGCGATCTATTAACATTTTCTTATACATAATATAGTAATATGTATAAACTGCAATTTTTTTTGAATTACGCGATACAAAAACCACGAGATATCTCGTTTAACTTGCGTGCCACTTATTATATGGCATATTTTATCTTTCCATAGATTTATACACAACCACCTATTCATCCTAATACAAAGGGAAAAAAAGATGAGAGGTAAAAAGGGGGGGATATGTGGGGGGGAAGGTATACACAAAATCTTTTATCCTATTAATGTACTCTCCAATCTCTAAGACTGCTGTACACAAAAGTACACTCTACTCAATATCTTTTGCCGATGTGGGGGAAAAAGAAGCAAAGGCGGAATCGCGTTTACTTCTTACTTTTCACCCACTTTTTTTATTTCAATATCCTTCTTATTTTATTACTTCAGAAACAATACCCGCACCGACTGTTCTTCCACCCTCACGAATAGCGAATTTCACCCCTTTCTCCATAGCGATTGGCTGAATTAATTCAACTGTAATTTCTGTATTATCACCTGGCATAACCATTTCTACTCCGCTTTTTAACTCAATAGATCCAGTAACATCCGTAGTTCTAAAATAAAACTGAGGACGATAATTCGCGAAAAATGGAGTATGACGCCCACCTTCATCTTTTGTCAACACATATACTTCAGCTTTGAATTTAGTGTGAGGAGTGACGCTACCAGGTTTCGCCAATACTTGACCTCGTTCTATACCATTTTTATCAATACCACGAAGAAGCATTCCAACATTCTCACCGGCCCGACCTTCATCAAGTTCTTTACGAAACATCTCAACACCAGTACAAGTTGTCTTTACAGTCGCTTTTATACCAACAATTTCAACTTCTTCTCCCACCTTAATTTTACCTTGTTCAATACGACCAGTTGCAACCGTACCTCGTCCAGGAATAGAGAACACATCTTCGACTGGCATCAAGAACGGCTTATCTAATGATCTTTCTGGTAAAGGTATATATTCATCTATGGCAGCCAGCAATTTTCTGATTGCATCTTCTCCAATTTCAACATCACTACTACTATCCAGTGCTGCTAGTGCAGAGCCACTTATAATAGGAGTCGTATCTCCTGGGAATTTATATTTGTTGAGCAAATCCCTTACCTCCATCTCAACCAGTTCAATCAATTCTGGATCATCTACCATATCAACTTTATTCAGGAAGACAATAATCTTAGGAACGCCTACTTGTCCCGCGAGAAGTATATGCTCGCGTGTTTGTGGCATAGGACCATCTGCTGCACTTACTACAAGAATCGCACCATCCATTTGTGCCGCTCCAGTAATCATATTCTTAACATAGTCAGCATGTCCAGGACAATCAACGTGTGCATAATGCCTCTCATTAGTTTCATATTCAACATGCGCAGAGTTAATAGTTATCCCCCTTGCTCTCTCTTCTGGAGCTTTATCAATTTGATCATAGGGTACGAAATTTTGACTGAAATACTTAGTAATCGCAGCTGTTAACGTGGTCTTACCGTGGTCAACATGACCTATGGTACCTACATTACAGTGCGGCTTATTCCTTTGAAATTTTTCTTTTGCCATTTTTAAATACCTCTTTAGCCTTTCACTTATAATATAACAAACTTAGTTTTTTGACCTTTATCTCGCTTCATCTAGTACTTCAGCTATTACCACGCAACATAAAATAAAAAATCCAACTGGAGCGGGTGATGGGAATCGAACCCACATGGCTAGCTTGGAAGGCTAGGACTTTGCCATTAAGCTACACCCGCACTAGAATCGACCAAGGTATCAAGATTACTACAACGATAAAAATAAAATGTCAATTTATATTGCTATTTCTCAATTCGTATATCTTGTATCAATAGATACAATAAAATTCCCATAATAAGATAAATACCATCTACTAAATACACATTATTTTTGTGTAAAAACATCATAATTCAAAATTAACAAATTTAATATCATATCAAGTAATATCTAGGCGGATAATAGGTCGTTTTTGATCTAACTTATATCAAACCATTCTACAATCTAAATAATTAAATTCACCATAAAACACAAAGATTAATATACATTTCTCATATAATTCTATATATCTGTCAAAGAGCAAGATTCTAATTTAAAGGCTCTATCAACATATTTGATTAATTCCATATCGTGCGTTACAATGACCACAGCACTATTATGTTTTTTGGCTGCATTGAGTAGTAAATCTAAAACTATAAAAGAGTTCTGACGATCAAGACTTCCAGTAGGCTCATCAGCTAATATGATAGAGGGGTTGTTGACTATACTACGAGCGATAGCAACTCTTTGTTGCTCTCCTCCAGAAAGCTCTGTTACAAATTTTTCACTATGCTCTTTGAGACCAATTTCTTCTAGAATAGATAAAGCTTTTTTACGTGCTACAGTCTTTGTGACTCGCGTAATTAATTGTGGTATCACGATATTCTCTAATACTGTAAATTCTGATAAAAGGTGGTAAAATTGATATATAAAGCCTATATACCTACACCTCATTTTTGTTCTAAAATTTTCGGAATTAGAGCCGCATATATGCCCTACTATCTCAATACAACCAGAACTAGGAGTATCAATTAATCCAGCTATATGCAAGAGTGTACTTTTACCAGACCCAGATGGTCCGACTATAGCAATAACCTCACCAGCCATCACCGTAAGATCAATATCTTGCAATATATTTGTGTTTAAACCATTTGCAGTAAAAGATTTACATACTTGCCGTAAGAACAACACAGGGCTTGTTATATCATCGTCGCAATGTGTCATAAAACTCAATTTCACTCTACTAAATATACAATCCTATTACAGAGTTAGACATAATTCCTTATATTAATTACTGATATAGTTTTAAACAGACTTTTTTCTCTTATACTCGGGATTTTTATACTTTATTTGTGGTTTTTTTGTTTTTACAGCATCTTCGTCTATTAAAATTTGCTGTACATTTTTATCATCAAAATGATAAAACATTGTATCTAGAAGAATATCCTCTAAAATTCCACGCAAACCACGCGCACCTATTTTGCGCTTTTCTGCTTTATCTGCTATCGCATGTAATGCCTCTTTAGTAAATTCAAGTTCTATCTCATTCATTAGGAAGAGTTCCCTATACTGTTTTATTATCGCATTTTTAGGTTTAGTTAATACAGCTATCAACGATTCAACATCCAAACCCTCCACACAAGTGATTACAGGTAAACGTCCTACAAATTCAGGTATTAGCCCATATCTTACTAAATCCCTAGTATCTACCATAGATAGTGATTGATGTGTTTTATCATTATTATTTTCACTAAGAGTAGCGCCGAAACCTATACTCGAATCATTCAATCTAGCTGTAATAATTTTATCCAATCCTTCAAAAGCTCCACCACAAATGAAAAGAATATTTTTTGTATCTACATAAATTAACTCTTGTTCTGGATGTTTTCTACCTCCATATGGTGGAACCGAAGCTACAGTTCCTTCTAATAACTTCAATAAAGCTTGCTGCACACCCTCTCCAGAAACATCTCTTGTAATAGACTGATTATCTGACTTTCTACAAATCTTATCCACTTCATCGATATATATAATACCCTTTTGCGCTCTAAAAACATCATATTCTGAAGATTGCAGTAACCTCACTATTACATTCTCTACATCATCCCCTACGTAGCCAGCTTCTGTCAATGTTGTAGCATCTGCAATTGCAAACGGCACATCCAACAATTTTGCTAAAGTTTGTGCAAATAAAGTTTTACCACATCCAGTAGGTCCTATTAACAATACATTAGACTTTGATATTTCTACCGCATCTTGAACTTGCTCTAAATACATCAATCTCTGATAATGATTGTATACAGAAACAGAAAGCACTTTTTTTGCATGCTCTTGACCTATAATATACTGATTTAATGTATCGTAAATTTCTCTAGGCGATGGTATTGTTAGCTTCTCCTCATTAACATAAGACAGGGCCCCTTCTGCTTTATCTTTTAGCAGATCACTACACAAACTTACACATTCCTTGCATATTAAAGCTGTGTGACCAGCAAGCAATTTTCCAACTTCCTTGTTACTTTTTCCACAAAAAGAACAAATCATTAACTGTGGCATATTATATATCTATAGATAATTATTATAAAATTTCCCCAATCTTCATAAAATATAAATTAATTTATCACTTAGCAAGTTACTTATTATAAATAATAGATATATACATATTAATTACTAATTAGTTGAGCAGATTAAACTTACAAGCAACATTAAGAGAATGGCGATTTATCTATAAAACCACAAAAACAAGATATGTGTCTTGTGGAAAGGATCAGTGTGTCAATTGATTGTGCCAAAATAGGCAATTTAGCTTATGGGACTAAAAAGGTCTTTAGAGTAATTTAAGTTGAATTAGGTATTTTAAAGAAGTAAGAAATAACATCGAATAGCGCATGAAATTTAGTCTGCTGCATTCAATCCGTCTTTTCATATTAGCCCAGAATTTCTCTGTAAGATTTAGATCTGGAGAATGTAGTGGTAGAAAAATTATACTGCATCCAACGGATTCTATTAATTCTCTCGTTTTTTGACTTACGAAAATAAGCATTGTCCATAACAACAACTTGGCATGGCTTTAGCTCTTTTATCAATAATCTTTCTACCCACGTTTCAAATAATAATGTGTCACGAGATCCGTTAAAAATCATTGGTTCTATCAACTTGTTGCTCACTAAAATTACAATAACATTGGTACACTCGTAATATTTTTGACTCTTTTTACTAAACAATGTTCCACTTTTTTACCCCAACCTCTGTCTTTGCATATCGTCATATCAATGCCTTTTTATATCTATAGCCTAATCTTTTTAACCAATACAATCACTTATTGAAAAATGCTCACTCTAAATTCTTACGCTTGCTTTTTTCAAAGTCATGTCTTACTTGCCTTTGACGTACTCTTCAAATTTCTCTAAGTTAATCACTTTTTCTGAGCTACTTCACTTCTTGGGAAGATCATTGACTTCTCGCTTGTATCTTCTATACCATCTACTTAGCGCTTATATACTGACTTTAAATAGCGTCGCTCCACTAATATATACATTTCCTGAATGTAAATACTCCGCCACTCTTCGCATTCAATCATTGCTGTAATTCTCAAAATTCTTAAAATCTTTGTAATTTGATCGCTGATATAATAAAATGATTGCGGCGATTACTGACACCAATCTTTGATATGCGCGTAGGCTTCTTCCGTCGCTGAGCTAACAAATACTCGTTGCATCCTTTGCAAAAATCATCGACTAAACATTAAAGTTTCACCCTATTCTCCATAGGGTGTGAAGATTTGTTTTTCTAAATATTCTATACACCCTCTTACTATAAATCTGAGCTCTTTCTCAATCCATGCTTCGTGTTTCTTAATATTTTGAGAATTATTTTATGTACGACTTAATAATAAAAAACACTTATCACCACTAGAATGGGAGCGCATTAATTTAACTGTTGATTTATTCGGAGTAATAAACTTAAGGCGAGTAATAAACTCGGGGTTAATAAATTATGGTTTTAATGGAAAAAGAATGGGGGATTATTACACTTCGAAAGCTGAGTAATGAAATTTAAAAATTCTTTAGCGCGCTAAAAAGCTCGAATTGTTTTACTATCTCAATTTTTAAATTAATGCTACATATACCCCTTGAGACGAATTTCCATAAAAAAGAGTATTAATACCCTCTCCCCCATCTATAATATCAACAGCAATCTACCTTCTATATGATCATTGCCCTCTTCTCCGTATAATAATTGTACAAAAAAACTCGTAACCTAGACTATGTTTTGTAGCTATATCTTTCGATATGGCTAATATTTCAAGTGTACTGTTAAGTTTATAATACATCTGATAACCAATCAGATATATTTAAATCATCTGTTTTTTCTTTTGTTAAATATTTCAATATCTTCTCATTAAGATCCTATACATTATATTAGCTTCTTGTTTGATGGAATTGCTATAATCCTCCAAATTCTTTTCGTCTGTCTCTATATACTTAATAAAATAAGATGATAAAAAGCATTAAGTCCTCTACTTTCTTTTTCACAAAGTTGTCTATGTGTATGCAATGCCTGCTCAATATTACTCAGTATTTCTTCTGCGGATTTACTTTCCATATCTTGGACTGCGGTAGAATATTCTTTTCTTTCATTTTCATTAATTTCGGTAACTTCTTGCTTTACCTTTTGTCTATAAAGCTCGATTAAATAACTCTTCTTGTTTTCATATTCTACTGTATAATTCTGGGCAATAATCTGTAGTTCTGACGTTGTTCTATTGTAATACGCACTACTCCAAGTAGATAATTCCAATTTATATTGATTGTTGAACTCAGCCAAATTAGCAGCAAAAATTTTATCCATTTCTAATTGATTCAATCCCTTACTTTGACCGTCTTTAAGAATTTCATGATTCTTTTTAAGTCACCTTGCGTTAATATCTCACTCTATTTCATCATTTTTTCGAATATTCGCTAACATAATCAGTATGAAAATCATTTTTCTTTTGTTCTAATCTTGCCTTAATATCTTGATATGCAGCTTGTTCAGCTTGTGTATATTCCGTTAAATATCAGGTTGCACAGAATAAGTTGGCAGTTTAAAATTCAAATCCCACACATTCTCTACGACATATTTCGCTATAGTATTAGAATTCTGTCCTCCACCAGGAAAATCTGTAAGAGGTAATTTATAATCTAACCCAGCATTATCTATTGATTTTGCAAAATTCTTAGCCTCATTAATCATCATTTTTGCTTTTGATTTTGAAACAGTGGCAAGATGCGAATGTGGCTAAGTTTTGTAGTCTATGCCTTCTAAAAGATCCACATGTACTAGTTTATATGGAAGCACAGTAACTTCTATATCTTTTTGTGAGCATATCTAGATAATTTTTATTACCTCTTTTAGGTCCTCGTCGTATACACACTGGATTTTTATAATCTGCGTCACTCTTGTCGAATTCCATAATTATGAACAAATGTCGAGG
>NZ_JAJBJC010000343.1 GCF_021811825.1 Candidatus Anadelfobacter sociabilis
AGAATGTAAAGACCCATCAGAATTGGCACTAGAAGAGTTTGTAGCAAAAAGAAAGAAGAGAGAGGAAGAAGAAGCCAAAAGAATAAAGAAACTTCTGCAAGAAGGTGGTCTAATGGCAGAATACTACAATTGGGCAGCTACATTACAAGAAGAAGAGATAGAAGAAATAACAGAAGAAAGTGGTGCTATGACAGAAGCGGGGCAAAACAAAATGATCATTTGTTTTGCAAAGCGGATGGCGCACCTGTGAAGGTGGGTAGGAGGTTACTAAACTAGAACAGAGTTTTTTTGTGGTTTGAAGGTAGAAATATTGCCCTTAAAAGCAATGAAAAACACTCTCCAACGAGTGCAGCGAACAATTTAAATCTCTTCTACTATACAACATCTATTATGTACTATGTCACTAACTAAATGCACTATGCCGTAAGTGATCTAGGATTGGTGGTTTTTTGAGCTAGTAGAAAAAATTATTTTGTTGTCAAGTTGAAGAAAGTTATGTATGGCACTGTTAACAAAATGATTGATAATAAGGAGTGATTGTTTTAGAGTGCTACGGTAGATAAGTAAAGAGATGCTAATGATGTTAAATGAGAGAAAGTATCCAATAAAAGAAGAGAAATTTAAA
>NZ_JAJBJC010000344.1 GCF_021811825.1 Candidatus Anadelfobacter sociabilis
TTTGGAACATTGCTTGTTTTGATGTGCACGCATATACAGAGTTCTGGACTCTTTGAAGGTAAGGATGGTGTTGGAGCTTTCTTCAGAAGGAGATAAAGCTATATTTGATAGATATAAAATCTTAAAAGCAATTAGTCTTTTTATGGCTATTAATTGTTTTAGCTTTGTACCTAAGGACAAACGAGCAGATGCTACCTTGCATCAGGATTTGAGCACTCTAAAATACTCTTATATTTGCCATCTTTATACCAATTCATACGCTCAATAGCATCCTCAAAGCTGTTTAGAGGAGCGTTAGTAAGTAAAATCCAGTCTATTACATCTACTTTTTTAACGAAGCTATCGATTTCTTTAGCACTTACCAACATAAACAGCTAATTTATATCACCGATTTTGCAATTAGTAGTCTCAAAACCATATAAAGATCCAGACCTGATCTGTATCAAGCCATATCTATATTCACCTCTGTTGCTTTTTGTCGAAAGCGGTATTATCCATCACAATAACGGATTGTTTTGAAATGCAATACTGGGGCAGTAGCCACCTCTCAACTCAAGTTGTAAAAACTTCTGTATTTGCTGAAGAATTTATCAACTAGGGCAGCATAATAGTACCATTGATCG
>NZ_JAJBJC010000345.1 GCF_021811825.1 Candidatus Anadelfobacter sociabilis
GAGAACGTTTTGTTTAGATAACAAAAGACAAAATATTTTTCAAACAATAAAAGAAGAGATAGAGAAGGATAATTTTTTCATAAATATATATGGAGATCATGGTATAGGAAAAACAAGATTTACTCATTGATAAGTTTATTTGTTTTCGTTGTTTAGCAAATTATTTTCTTTTTGTACTAATTTTCATGATAAATATTTTATTTATTATCAAAAATCAAAATATAAAAATTAACAAAAGAGACAATTTATTTTCAATAATTCAAATAAAATTAATTTTAAATAAAATAATTGAAACATAATTGTTCTAGTTTTTAATCATTAAATTATTATTAAAAAAGCAAGTATGATTTGATATATAATTTATTACTATTCTTACATTTTTGATTTTCTATTTTTAAATATTTATTTCTTTCCTTTAACTTTTTTATTTTTAGCTGGAGGTTATTATTTGAAGATTTATTTGATATTTTTGCTTTTGAACTTTGCTTAATTTGTTGGAGCTTAATACTCCGTTTGCTTACCTCTTGTTCTATATCTACAGTATGGTTAACTGCTTGAGATTTTGGTATATTTTTCTTTTCCTTTAAAATCTTTTTAGTTATCTTATGTGGTTTAGTTGAAG
>NZ_JAJBJC010000346.1 GCF_021811825.1 Candidatus Anadelfobacter sociabilis
TATATAGCAGTGATGAGCAAATAATACCTCTTTCTTTATCTTTCGAGCATGAAGGTATTGACGCTGTAAATGCTATGAGACTTGATTCTGGTCCTCTTAAATTTGTTATATTTGATAGTGAGTCGTACTAGTGGACATTTTATCTTGGTACAGTTTTTATTGAGAGTATTTATATGAAGAGAGATAGATGGCTCTGTCTTTTTAAGTGTGTAAATTCTAAAATAAGCATTAAATTCTGCCCTCAAATTAAGCCATAGCCTCTCAGGACAATTATTAAGCTAGCTGTGCTGAGAGACCCCCCCTTTTTTTACTAAATTGGAAAATTTTTGATTTGTTTTTCATATTCTTTTTGGCGATCGCTTAAAGATAATTTAGAATATACTTCTAAAGAAGAACGTTGGGTGCGTCTACATAAAGGTACACGAAGTACCACAAAAACTGCATTAATGATTGTTAGTATCCCTGATACGCATGATGGTTTGTCGGCTTATAGGCCTACAGGCGTGCTGAGTGGGGAAAATCGCATTAGTGTATTATAACGCACTATATCCTCTGTATCTTTTTGTGAATTTTGCAATGATTAATCGTCATAAAAATTATAAATACCGTGCATA
>NZ_JAJBJC010000347.1 GCF_021811825.1 Candidatus Anadelfobacter sociabilis
GAGATGAATATCATATTTTTTAGTATTGATTTGTTCTAGTCCTTTTTTAGCATCTCCATCTAAGTCACCTTTTTGTAAAGATGATTTATATTCTAATATAATAGCTTTTGTATATTGATTGCCGGTTTTTTTAGGAATCAGCACGGTATCTGGTCTTCCTTTCCCAGATTCTCTTTCAGATTCTATATCATGCGTTTCTGAAGCACTTAAAATTAATCCATGCATTAGTCCATTGTAAAAAACCTCTGCATTTTTATTTCCAGTTTGGTGAAAGCTAGTTGATTTCAACAGATAGTCTCCTAGCTTTTTTTTAAATAAATCTATATTTCCATTCAATAATGATTCCAAAAATTCATTATATTCAGCTGTCTCAATTCCTAAAAATTGTTTCGTCCAATCTATGAATATTTTTTTGTAATTAAACTTGACTTCTGTATTGGGTATTTTTATATTGCACGAATAATCTCCATCTGTAGTGATGTGAGAATCTGAAGCGGTGATATAACCAGAGTATAATGCAAGATGCCACAAAGCATTGTTTTCATTTAATTCTTCTGCATTATATTCTTTTGCAACTTTCACATTTACTAATTCTCCAGATAACAATTTTT
>NZ_JAJBJC010000053.1 GCF_021811825.1 Candidatus Anadelfobacter sociabilis
AACTTCGCTAAACGACTTAAAGCCATCAAAGGAAATACTCCTTGGCAATTCATATTAAATCAATGGTCAACTAATCCTCAATACTTTATACTCAATCCTAACTACTTCTTCGTGAAACTAAACATTTAGGCTCTTAACTTGATATACCAAGGAGTGTTTTTAATCATATCTTGCATAAAAGCCCAAAGCTCATGACGCCAAGACCAATCTCCCGCACTTGACCAATTTATTGTAGCAAGCGTTAAATCAGGATACTCAGTGGTCAAAGTTGTCACAATAGGACCACCTTCAGAAACACCAAGGCAAATCAATTTTCCATTCTACCTAAGTGGCGGGTGCTTTTTGAGATGTTCAATAAACGTGCGGTAATCAATCAAGGGATTAGACTTTGTGTAATGTTCCATGAACTCAGTTTTGTTAATTTTATGACCATCAACGCCTTGTTGTTCAAGTGTGATAACCTCAACACCCAAATCTAAAAATTCTTCTAAAAAATAACGATGAAAATGAATAATGCTTGAAATGTCGTCTTCTAAAGATAAGCCACCCACTCAAATAGCAATTGGGAATTTATCTCTTGAAGGTCTACTGACATAATAAACAATATCAGGAGAGTCTCCTTCTATCCTTTTTGTGGTGAAGCGAGACGATGATGGTATTTCATATTTTGGATCGCCATTTTGCCTTTCTAAATCGGTGTATTTATGTGTGGTAATCTCAGTAGCTGCAACCGCAAAAGATGAAAAACAGATGCAAAGCATCAGCAATAATCGACTCATTGTTTTTATAATACATCCTTCTTAAATTCTAAAATATCCCCTGGCTGACAATCTAAAGCTTCGCAAATACTTTTTAGTGTTGAAAATCGTATGGCTTTTGCTTTTCCTGTTTTGAGGATCGATAAGTTTTGTACCGTAATACCAATACGATCTGCTAAGTCTTGCAGCTTTATTTTTCGCTTAGCCAACATAACATCGAGATTCACAATAATGCCCATAATCCACCCCTTTATATTGTGAATTTATGTTCATCATAAAGCTTACTTGCCTCACTCATCACCCACGATACGATGATGACAAGCATCCCATAAAATAACAAAGATAAATTAGGCGTATCAAAGGAGATGGATAAATATCTGGACCCATGAGTGTTTGTCATCGTCACAGCTAAAATCATCAATATCTGGCTGAGTGACTTGATAAACAGCACATCAATTAAATACAACACCCCTATTTTTAGATAAAGAATGGCATTTCTTACATTAAAAATTTCACCATCTCTATAATAAACAAAAAGTTTTTTAAGAAGAAATAAGCTGATGAGAAATGGTAAGGCCCCAATTAGATCTGCGCAGAAACCAAGTAGCTTTAACAGAGGCGTCCAAGAAACGCTACTGAGGTTGACGTATCCTTCGGGTATTTGTATTGCCTTTTCTAGCACTCCAAAAAAATTAATAACTCGATACGTCAGCTGTTTTAAGCGAAATAAAAATCCACTGTACGGTCAGAAACAGGGGAATCATTACGATTAAAATATTAAACACAGCTAATAAATAAGAACTTATCTTTTGAATTCTGTTCATTCACACCTCAGTTATGACCCATTCAATATAGCTAACATTATCAATTGAAATATCGAATGTCAATAATTATTTATTGTTTATCGTGATTCGAAATCTTATCAAAAATCTTTGTTAGTTGCTCGAAATAAGTGGCATCACAACCACCCTCTAACGTCCAAGCCCATGCGAGTACTGCCTGCACGAAGCACCAATCAATGATTCGGCATTCTGGCAATTCGAGGAGCTCAGCAAAGCGAGTGACGCGATTGTGCATAATATTCAGCGCATCAGTGCGATTCAGTAATTCTGGCATCGGATTGCGAATAAAAGCGGCTACTTCATAGGCCGGTTCGCCAATCACTCCCTTGGGATCGATCACCGCCCAATTGTTAGCGGTTTGCAAAATATTGTCATGATGTAAATCGCCATGAAGCAAAACATCTGGCTTAGGATTTTGTAAAAGCTGGTCTCGAAGCTTTCTTGCTTTTTTAAGATATGCATCAGGAATGTTCAAGTCCTTATCCAGAGCTGTAAGCCAATCTTGGATATGGGTAAGACTGTGATGCTCCGGTATACTCGCTTGATGCAGCTTTTTCATAACTCTGCAGGCAATCTCGATAGATTCATGTTCTTGATTTGGAAAATAGCTTTTAAGCGATGTACCAGGTATAGCTCTTTCTAGAAGCAACATGCCCTTATCTTCAGCAAGCACCTTCACTGCACCACAACGTGCAAAGAACTTGAGTGCAAAAGCTTCTCGAATTAGTGCCTCATGATCAAGTCCCAATTTTAAAATGATAGGATTATCACCCTGAAAGCCCGATAATACATAGTTGTAAGTAAGATTGGTGACTTCTTTTAAATCACGTAAGTCCAGCCTTGAAGATATTGCCACCACAAGCTGAGGCAGTTTATCTATCCAGGCTTCGCATTTTTCTCCGTAAATGCTGGTGATGTTAGATTGGAAGGTGTTCATAGATTACCCATCAGCTTCCGCACTAATCTTTGTAGGCTCTTCTAGAATCCTGAGTACCCGGCCCGCACAATAAACTTTGTCACGCTTGTTATCTGAGGTCTTTTGAATAATGTTTGCTGATTCTAGTTTTTGGATACCTCTTTGTGCTGTGCTATAAGCAACCCCAAGATCTTCAGCAATTTTATTAATCGTTATATAAGGATTGACCGCCAGACGCTCTACAATATCTGCCGCAACTGATGAACCACTGCTTGCCACAATTATTTTCCAATTCTGCAGTAGTGCATTGATACGCTCCGCCCGTGACAAAACATCTTCAGATTGCACAGCAACGCCATTAAGAAAATAGATAAGCCAGTCGCGCCATATGCCATCTCTACTTACATTATAAAGCTGCCGGTAATATTCATCGCGCGTTACTTCAAAGAATGCTGATAAATATAACAAAGGGGAAGGCAGCATTTTTTGCTCGATAAGTAATAAGGTAATGAGGAGCCGACCAACACGTCCGTTACCGTCTAAGAACGGATGTATCGCTTCAAATTGATAATGGCATAGAGCAATGTGAATAAGAGGTGGCAACTGCCGATTATGCAAAAAACGCTCTAATTCACTTAAAGCATCCATCAAATGATCGGGAGGAACAGGCACAAACTTTGCTGTGTTGAGAGTGCACCCAGGTGATCCTATCCAATTTTGCGTACGTCTAAATTCTCCAGGTGTTGCATGAGAACCTCTTACGCCCTGCATCAAAGACTCATGAATTTCTTTGATTAGTCGCAAAGATAAAGGCAATTCTTTTAACCTATTGATTCCATAATCCAATGCCTTGATATAGTTTTGAACTTCCTGTAAATCATCTGAATTTTGTTTGACGCTAACACCACTATCCGCTGCTAGAATTTCACCCAAAGTGGCCTGAGTACCTTCTATTTTGCTGGATAAGACAGCCTCTCTGGTTATAAATGGACGCAATAGAAGGTGAGGATTAGGCAATCTGCTTCCTTCGCGGGCCAATTTCCCAAGCAAGAAATCAGCACGCGATAGGCTATAGACAAGCGCATCATCCCACTCAAGTTTCGGTGGCAAAGCCGCTGGAATAAAAGCTTTATAGCCCTTAGAGGCCCTAATGATCTGACCGCTTGGTGATTGTTCTATATCCATTTAACACCCTTTGTTTTTGCTAATAGGTATAGAATATCAATTATTATCGAATAAGTCAATATGCGATAATAACAAAGTTTAACATCATCACCTGAGAGAAAACAAGAGTACCTTATTATCAATTTCAATAATTATCGCTAATAATGATAACCCTTATCACCACCTTCAGAAATAAGTGGTTCTGTCCCAATAGTGACGAAATTTATCACAAATAGGTCATGGTATGTCCCTAAGGTTACATATGGTGTAACTTTAAGGACATGTTGCATGTACTTTAAATCACGAAAATAGAGATTTTATGGACACGCTAAACTTGTCCAGAGAATCCAAAATCATTGATTTGACACTCTCTAGGTACGTCTCTATCGCTTCAGAGAGTGAAAACATGACTATACCACCCCAGTTTGGAGTTGGTTAGGTTGTGGCAAACCAACCTCCGCCAGATTTTTTAGAGAGAACTTTTCTCACCTCTTTATGCACTAGCTTTGTGGCGCCTCAAAACCTCACTATTTGCCGGCTTTACAGGGTTTTAGCGAGCATTAGACCCGTACCCCACTTTCTCCAATTCTGCCATTTTACCCACAAAATCTCCATTTTTAGCCTCTCCATCTCTAATACATGCGAACACTCGGGGCGAAGGTATGCATGTCCTTAAACCCTCTATTTACCTGGGTTTTGGTGGATGAGCCTTTTTGGAAGTTTCATTTTTTAGAGAAAGAAAGGCAGAGTAGCGATAAGGATTCGAAATCGGAGAAAATGAGATAAATTAAGGCCTGGAAAGCAGTTGCCACTATCCTTCCAACAAGAAATATGTTATGACCAAGCATCATATGTAAGCTGAATATGGACACAGAAAAAATAATAACAGGTCACTTGAGGAAATCCCTGCAAACAGAGGGATGATAGATGAACTATCATCCCATGGGCTGATCACCTCTGATGTGCGCAATTATGCCATGAGTCTTCTCTATCCACCGCAGAATTGGGGAGTATGAGTATCACGCTTACTGCTGGTACTCTACGTGTCGCTTATACTTTTTGGTATCGTGTATTTCTTTGCCTTCAACTAGACAAAAATTACGTCTGAAATGAAGCTCAGCTCCATTCAGTTAGCAATATTGGGGTGTCTTGGCGCATCGTATTTTTATGGCCTCGTACGGCTTTCTGGCAAAATCATGCTGCTTTCTGCAAGTGTGCTGGTTGGTCCCCATCCTTGTGTATGCATTAATTCCAACCATTGCTCTGATTGTAGAACCAAGTCGTACTACGCATGCGATTGTTCTTGGTGCGGTATTATCTGCAATCATTCATGGGGTTTTCTATATCGTCTATCGCCACAAAA
Organism: Candidatus Anadelfobacter sociabilis; assembly: GCF_021811825.1. Classification (GTDB taxonomy): domain Bacteria; phylum Pseudomonadota; class Alphaproteobacteria; order Rickettsiales; family Midichloriaceae; genus Anadelfobacter; species Anadelfobacter sociabilis. The sequence goes on from NZ_JAJBJC010000053.1 coordinate 5,044, forward strand.
TACCAGATATATAGGGATTGGCGGCAACCATTCTATCAGGCTGTATTATTCTTGAATCAGCAATCTTCAACACTCTCACGGAAGTTTTCCGATACAGTGATGTCATTATGTATTTGCTAATGGGGGCGGCATTACACTCAGCGTGTTTACGCTGGCAATTATCAAACTACGCACCATTGCCAAAGAAATGGAGGCTCACAATGTCTAAATACATGACTGATATCAACCCAGGACAACTGCTTGGAGAATTGCAAAACGCAGCGATGATTGAGCCAAATGCCTTTACCCAATTGGGACAATTTATACAACCGCAGCAACAGGAGGAAGAGTTACCGCTTTATTTGCGTATTCTGGTTGGAATCAGCGCCTTTATTGCCTCTCTCTGCTTTATCGGCTTCTTGAGCGTTTCTAAAATCATCAGCTTTAATTCGGAAGCTGGTTTGATTTTCTGGGGACTTATCTTTGTTGGAGGAGCGTTCTTTCTCGCTAAAACATCAGGAAATAAAGATAACACTGTCAAACATAGCTTTCTCATACAAAGCTCACGCTATGGGCGTGGGTAAAATCCTGTTTGTCATGGGGTTTGCAGGAATGTTCGGCAGCAATGGTGATTGGGGTGTGACGCTTGCAACACTTATCATCACAGCGGCAACCTACCATGTGTATCGCATGTCGATTGATCGGTTCTTGTCTACGCTGACAATCTTTACTTCGTTGCTTATCAATATCGTAAGCGAGCGGTACTTTAGCACATCTACTAAGATAGTCCTGAATCTGCTCTTCTTTATCCAAGCCATATTAGCGGCTGTCTTATTCACGCACTGTAGGGTGAAGCGTGATTATATCCCTTTGGGCCTACGCTACAGTGTTTTCGCTCTGCATTACAGCCATCTTTTTCGCAGTGAAATCAAAGATCGGTCAGTGGATAAACCAGCAGCCTTACAGCTTGACTTTTGTTAATGCGATACTTAGAATGTCACTGATTATCCTGATTGGTTGGGCTGCTGGTAGTCTGGAAAAGCTCAAAACAGAGCCTTTAATATTTGCATCTCTTGGTTTCGTATTGCTGGATATCATCTCTGCGCCTGGTGTGATTCTTTCCATCTGTCTGATGGTTTCTGGGTTATGCCAAACATGAGAGACTGTTGCTTCTCATTGGTGTTTTGCCCATGCCCGTGTTCATCTTCCTCTATTACTACAATCTGGACATCAGCCTTATGACAAAGTCAGTGGTACTGGTTGGGAGCGGCATTATTCTAATTGCCGGACATGGTTATCTAGCAGCGAAAAAATTAGATCGGATGGTGATATGAAAAAGATAGTTTTTATTGCATCAACCTTGCTGGTGTTTGCAGCGTTTAATTACTGCATCTATCAGAAAGAGCAAATCAAAGCAAATGGCGAAACAGTATTGCTAGAGCTCGGCACCTGTTGACCCTCACTCTCTGATGCAGGGTGATTATATGCGCTTGCGCTACGCTATCGAACGCAATCAGCAATATCACAAGCAAAAATAAACGTGGCTACATGCGTGGTTGAACTGGATCAGAATAAAGTGGACACGTTCAAGCGTCTTTATGACGGTAAAGAACTATGCGCTGATGAAAAACTGCTACATTACCACAATCAGTATGGCCAGCTACGAATCGTGCCGGACTCTTTCATGTTTCAGGAAGGGCAAGCAAAATTATAAGAACAAGCAAAGTATGATGTGTTTAAGTTTGATACTACAGGCAATCACATATTGGTGGGATTAGCTGACAAGAAACTGCAGGTGATTCCACCAAATTAATCATTAAATTTATGTAATGTATTGAAAATCTTGCAATCTCGAGATAAAGCGTGGCCTAGCCAAGTTTTCTTCTTGCTTCCATGATGAATCAGCAGGTACAGGACCAGATGACCAACACTCATCTCTATCAATGATGCGCAGAGCAAATGGCATACTGGAGAGTAGCCAAAACCCGCAACCCGCAACATAGCTATTATTATATTTGGCGTCATCAAAGCTAGCTTTGATTTTGCTTGCAATTGTCTTTCTATACAATGATTCAAGCTCTAATATCACTGCTTCAGGCAGAGCTTTTGCAGACCAACAGGTAGGGAAATTCATCCTAAAATAAGTTGCATCCAGCAAGCTACTGCCAGGTCTGACCCACTCAAAATCAATCAGCTGAAGCTCGTCCTTATCTTCATGATCGAATACATTGTCAGGGCAAATATCGCCATGGGTTAGCACATAAAATTCTCCAGGATTCAAGACTTTTTCAATCACTTCAGATGCCTATTGTTTTAAATCATTTGTACAAGGAATACCAAGGATGTCACAAACAAGCTCTAATTTAGGGATCAAATCTTCTTCGTTCTATTTGATGCGGTCTTCTAAAGTTTCCCTATTAGGATGGGCGGACACCAATAGTTCATCATATTCCCCAAGACGCCCATAACTTGACATATGAAAATGCGCAAGAGATTTTGTAAACCGTTTAAGCGCGGCCATTGCTTTATCTGGATCAGATTTAGTCAAACTATCAACTAGGCTAATATGCGTGTCACCTAGATCTTCAAGTAGGATGAATCTAAAACTTTGGCTTACGCCTAAAAACTTAGGAATGCTGTGATTAATGTCAGACCCGTTCAAGAATTTAAGCCCAGCAAAATCTCTGGCGAACCTTGCTAGGATATCTTTATCTGTAGTCTCCTGAATTTTGTCAGAAAGCGACTGTTTGAAGATGACGGATAGGGAGTCACGGTTATCAATAAATAAAAACAAACGTGCAATCCTATTTCTTCGATCAGGCTCGCTTAAGAATTTGACATCGTTAATTATAAACTTCTTCGCCAAAGTAATCTTCCAAAGATTTAGTGACGGCTTTAAGTAACTCTGGTTCTATGATCATGCTACACTTCCCAAAAACCAGTCGAGTACCGAGAAAATTTTCTTCTTAAGCAGTTCAGTTATTTCACCATCTATATAACTTGCGTGAAGAGCACCACTTGGTTTGATAACGGTTAAATCAAGGTTCGCACGCATGGCATTATTTTCCTGGACTGGTTCAGCGATAACCCCAACATCTGTGGTGGTATCATCTGCTTCAAACATGAGTACCGGCAGAGGCGATATAGGTCTTAACCTCGCTCTTCTTGCATCAAATAAAATCACACAGTTGACTAAATCTGGATGTTGATTCAAAAAATATTTTGCAATATCACCGCCATTTGAATGACCGCTAAGTATTAAATTATCTAAACGAAGAGGTAAATTTTGCTGCTCTAATTGCGCTAATGCAAACAAAACATTGGCTTCACCGCGGATGTATAAGTGGCGACGAGCTTCATCTTGAATCGCATTTGGATCAACTTTTTCCAGGCCATCAACATCACCGAAAACATCATGCTGTATGCTCACAAATGCATATCCCTTGGCGGTAAAATATTCTGCCAAATAGGTGTATTGCTTGCATTTGTAGCTCTTGAGTAACTCTTCTTCTGTGAGACCTTCTAGGCCCTGATATCCAGGTCCAAAAACTATTGTCGGCAGTAGGCTGTTTGTTTTTTCAGGGAGGTAAACACTAGCCGGGACAAGCCTTTTGCGTGATTCGTCATAAAAATCAAAATGAAGTGTTTTCATAAATTACCATTAATTTTATTATCCAACCATCTCATCAACTCCTCATCAAAATTATCAGGCTCTTCGAGTTGTGGGGTATGGCCACTTTTTTCAAAAATACGGACTGTGAGATCTAATGCGTGTTCGCGGTATTTTCCCCATAAATGCAGAGGGTTGAAATAATCATATCTTCCAAGCGCAAGAAAAATTGGACACTTAATCGCTTTTAGCGCTTGGGCGAGGTCATAATCTGCAAACATAGAACCCCATATAATTCTGGCTCCGACGGAATTAACCTCTATGCCTTCCCAAAGTTTGGATGCATCAAAATTTTCATCATACCAAATTCTTGGGCCAAACGATAGCAGACGCGCTACAAAAGATTGATCGCCACTTTCATTGAACCTTTGCATACTTGTTGCAAATGCTGCCTTCCTCTCAGGGCAAACTGATTCCTCAAAATATCGATCTGCTTCCTTGTAAATCTCCGGCCCTGTGATGGGACTGGAAGCAATTAAAACAAGATGACTCACTCTATCCAGGAACGCACGCGCATACTCCATTGCCATAAAAGCATGAATCGAGTGCCCGATAAGAATTATTTTATCGGCACTCAAAGATGCCCGAATTGCCTCAATATCCTGGACGAGCTTATCGACTGTGAAATCACTTTCCATGTGATTCTCAGATGCAGGAACAAATCCCTTTGTATCAGCACAAACAAGTTGTAATTTTGATTTTAGGTTCTCTGAAAAAGTGCGTGGATAATATTTATGGCTACCAATAACAATAGCAACTGGCCCATTTCCATTAACAGAAGCTTTTAAGCAAAAATTATCTCTATTTAATTCAATTATCTTTTGAGTCAACACTTAGGTTACCTATATTTTAATCTCAGCGCCGTCTATAGCACCTTTAACTACTATATTGTACGCACAAAGTATTTTGGAGTCAAAAAAAAATCACACCACCTTGCAGCGAAATAATTCGGCCTGTTCATGCCAGAAGCTTGGGATATTTTGCATAAGATCTATAAGTTTCATATAGCGGGGTTGGCGACCTAAAAGAATAGCTTCTTTGAGTTTTGT
>NZ_JAJBJC010000348.1 GCF_021811825.1 Candidatus Anadelfobacter sociabilis
AGTATATCTTTGTTCTTCTCTGTACCAAATATCTTACGGAATGCTACATCGTTCTTTGGATCTAGGTATTTAGATAATGTCATTACTTCTTATCTTTATCTTATGCTTTTTTGTACAATATACTCAATATCTTATCAAACCTCAATACTTATTCAATTTAATGAGACTTATTATCAATTCATATACTTATCAAAAAATAAATGGTGATGAAGCTAATTTATTCTTAGCGCTTCTTGGTCATTACACACAATTCTTATCATCAATTTATTGTCAGTGGATGATATTATTGACAATATTAGCTGCATTATTGTCCTTATTATCGTCACTAATTACACAAAGTTTATGACAGACCCGTTGGTGATGAATTGTAAACTTAATTATAACTTAAGCATCCTTTCTAGTGCTTTCTAATACTTTCGCAAATATTAGATTTAATATAGATCAACGGTATCGTCAAGCTAAGTATTGAGAATTAGAGGGATGTTGAGTATATTGTACAAAAAAGCATAAGATAAAGATAAGAAGTAATGACATTATCTAAATACCTAGATCCAAAGAACGATGTAGCATTCCGTAAGATATTTGGTACAGAGAAGAACAAAGATATACT
>NZ_JAJBJC010000349.1 GCF_021811825.1 Candidatus Anadelfobacter sociabilis
CGGGTTGTTACATTATGATTTGGTCTGAGTTTGTATGTTTCATGTATGATGATACCAAGCAAGGTGCTTGATCCAATTTTACAACTACATGCTGCCATGTCTAACAATGACTGTGATCTAAAATGTCTTACTTACTCTTTTTATAGTCTTAGACAGCAAAGAGAACATTATAATTATTCAAATAAATTTTTGTTATTGTAATATAAGCAATAAAAGTTAATTAATGATTGATTAATTTAAAATTGACCTCTTTTCTCGATATTTATTAAAAAGGTTTATCCTTTGCCTTATTTTCACTCAAACATTCAAGAATAATTAGTGTTAATTAATATAAAATAAGTCTATAAGGATAATCCCTATTTGCTATTCAAATTTTTGGGAAAGTTTTACATTAATTCAATATATTTTTGAAATAAGGATATCAAAATAAATAAATAAACGTTATTTTTGATTTATTTTGAAGACTAATGATTTATAGCTAACATTTTACTTCAAAGTAACTAAGTTAAGTAAGCTTATCTTCTCAATTTGTAGTATCTCTATTCGCACGGACCTAATTATACTAAAAAGATTATGCTAATAATTTTCAATTTTCTACCATGTTTAATG
>NZ_JAJBJC010000350.1 GCF_021811825.1 Candidatus Anadelfobacter sociabilis
AAATGAAAAACGTCAAAAGGTAGAACGATTTGAAAACCAATTAGCCTACCGAGAAGTTCTTCATGAACAAGAAAGATTCAGACAAGATCATCCTGAAACAGCTTTAAAGCTTACAGAATCTCCTAATAAATCAGATATTTCTAAAGTTTCTGCAAGCCAATATCAACCACATACTATGGTGCATTATCCATCAGACACTTCTATCCAAAAATACCCTGCTATACCTCAAAAGATGGAACCGATAGGACCTGTAGATGCTAACATAGGTCACAAATCAAACTACAGACCTCCAAATCCAATTATCACACCTGTCTCAGATCCGTTGCACAACCCTTACATTAGAAGGGAAGTGACAAATTCCTTGTACGATCCAAAGAAAAAGAGTATTTACGTACCTCCAAATAATTTTGCTTTCTAATGTTATTTTCAATTTGTTTAGCTAAACAAGGGGTTTTGGGGTTTTGGGGTTTTGGGGTTTTGGGGCACGGCAATATTGAAAAAGCTTTTGAAAAACTAGATGATTTGATTGGAAGAATAAAAAACGCTTCTAGAGTCTTGAAATTGAGTAAGTTAAAAACTTATATAAGCAATAATCAGCAATATATAGT
>NZ_JAJBJC010000351.1 GCF_021811825.1 Candidatus Anadelfobacter sociabilis
AATCAAGACCTCCCTTTGTATTCTACTTCAATCCTATAATTGAATTGAAGGAAAAGCTTCCTAATTTTTATAAATTAACAAAAGGATTCTTTGCTGAATATGATGTAAGTGTTGATAAGTAAAATATATTTCAAGTTTAAGAAATTTTTGTAAGGAAAATTATCGTTTAGGAAGATCATAGTTTAGAAACTTTAATGAGTACTGTTATGTAATTGTAGCTTAAAAATAGCAATTAATCTCTTTATTTTATTCAGTTTTAAAAATACAATTAGGTTGACTTTTATTAATGATTATTGATAATTTTATTTTGATTAATAAATTATTTAGTTAAAAAATTCTAGAAAATTATTACACTAAATTTTATTAAAAAAACTTTAAGAATATATTTAGTATTTAAATTTATGTAAAATAATAGTTTTTATTAACTAAAAATAATAACTTGAAAATATTCAACTTATTAAATATAGATTTATTAATAAAAAATATTTTAATTAGAATTAATTATATAAATATGAAGAAGATTAACTATCAAGAATATATTCAATTTTGTATTAATTATTGCAAACAAAAAGTATATTTTTTTATTTATTTAATATAGTTAATTT
>NZ_JAJBJC010000352.1 GCF_021811825.1 Candidatus Anadelfobacter sociabilis
TGCCAATGCATGCCTCCATCTTCTCTCAACTCTCGTCTCTTATTGTTTTAAATCATCAAAACCTTCATTATCCTATAGCACAGTTTATCTTAATCCCAAATTGGGGTTCTATCTCTTTTGGTGCGTAATAAAAAATCAACTGTCTCACCATACTCATCAATAGCTCGATACAGATATACCCATTTACCATTTGCTTTCGCATAAGTTTTGCTCACATCTTGCAAAAATTTGCTATTTTCATCGTATAATCTCAGCTCTGCGAGTCGTCCCCATACGCTACTTATTCGTTGTTGGCTTCTTTCTTCGTTTAAACCTATTTGCCATTCTCTTACAATAATACACACTTAATATGACAGACTCAAATAATCAGCTCTTGATATCATATACCGAGCCAGCTGTTCAACATATTTATGATTCACATATAATGCGCATGTTATAACAAATTTAGTCAGGAAAAGGTTTCAGAAGAACTTATAAGTAGCCAATGGGATGATATAGCTAGACTTGTATATTCTCTTAAAAAATGCCTTATAAAACCTAATGTGATAATACAAAAATTGACTGATCAATAATCTGCTACTAAACTAGCTAAGACTTTAA
>NZ_JAJBJC010000353.1 GCF_021811825.1 Candidatus Anadelfobacter sociabilis
CAGAGGAGCCTCGTTCACCTCAACCTGCAAAAGAATCTATATGGAGAAGATTATTGGGAGATGGTGATGCAAAAGAATTTGATAGAAAAGTTAAATATAGAGCTCCAGATGATGTTAACATTCCCATTGAAGACAAATCAAATGAATCTGTTGAAGATGAAGATAAAGGAACTCATAATGATGTTGAATATACAAGCAAAAATAAGATCCTTCAACAAAAGTACAATGAAGGATTTTTGTCAAATATTGTTAGTACAGGAACAGTTTCATTAGTGACTGAATATGCTCATCACAAAGTTATAAATAGAGCAAAAATGCTAATGACAGAGGACAAACTCAGTGATGATTCTGATGTTGAAACCAGTAAAAGTAAAATACTGACATTTAAATTATTTGAGCATAAACCTATAAATGTGTATTATAAAAAGCAATTCAAAGGAATTGAAAATCCAACAATCAAAGATGTTAAGAGGGCAATAGCTGCAGATATTACAGGCAAGATGATGAGCAAACTTCATATTGGAAATCTTTCTAAGATGAGTCATAACTCATCAGGATCTTTTACATCAAAAACATTACAAAATTCAAAGTTATCAGGAC
>NZ_JAJBJC010000124.1 GCF_021811825.1 Candidatus Anadelfobacter sociabilis
CCTGTAAACATATCTTCAGAAGTATCTTGAATTATGTTCTCACTTTGATTATTTGCAAAATTAATGCTATTATCAATCAAAGTTGATATTCCTTTATTTATTTGCATATCTTCACTATATTTATTTGGCTGCTGTTTTATAAACTGCAAAGTAAGTCTAGTGCTAGAATTGTATTTTGCACTATTAGGAACTTCTCGTCTTCCAATTACAACTTCTTTTATCATGTCTTCAGAAGTCGAATTTTCGTTTTGATTATTTTTATATTGCAAATTTGTATAGCTTCTCTGAGTGTTTAATTTATCTTCCTTTATTTTAAATTTATGCTGATTTATATTGTATAGTTGTGCAATTGTCTTATTTCCTGGATCTAAATCTTCTCCATTATTAACCTTTGGAGCGGTTAGACCATAGTTTCTATTAATTTGTCAAATATTTCCATTAGAAAAGACTGATGAAAAATCTGTACCAAAGAGTCCAATTTTCTTTTGCTTTTCTTTATATCTTTTCTCTTTAAGATCAATAACTTTTGATGTAGATGATCATGAATGTGAATTACTTGATTTTGACGGAACCTTAGAAACAACACTTCTTGGTCTTTCTTCAGTGTTACTTTTTATATCACTTTTAGCTTTAATAAATCTTCCATTTTTACTCTTTCATTCATTTGCTGATTTTCTTTTTGCATAATTACTTAAATAACTTCCTTTATTATTTGATCCTCAATTATTATTTGGAGTAGTATTCAAGCTTTCAGTTTTGTTATCTTTTATTGGTGTAATCTCTTTTATAGCACCTTCTTTATTTTCAATTTGAATTAGTCCGTTCTTTTCTAACATTTGCACTTTATGAGTATCTCTACGATGGGTGTAACTTTCTGACTGATTATTCAAAAAGTTTCCTGACTCTTCATTATTTCCACTTATTGAGGAATAACTTTGAAAACTATCATCATTATTTCAATTATCAAGTCTGTTGTAATACCTCTTAGATGCTAATTTTGGCTGACGCGTGCCTGAAGAGTTATCTATTAATTTTGAAGAATCCTTAAAGATAAACTCTCTTGAATTCTCTTTATTGTCTGATTTAATATTAGATGCTTTTTCAGAATTAGGTTTAGGAAAATATGGTAAGTTTTCTTGTTGTTTTTGAGGAAGATTTTGGTAGAAGGGATGATTCAAAATTGCTTTATTTTCTTTAGTAAGCCTATTTGATGGTGATCATACATTTGGTGATAATTGATTTTCTATGGCAATTTGCTGTAATACTTCAATGCTATTTTTATCATTTGCCATTGCATTTACATCTTTTGGAGATAACATTGCTATTTTCTTAATTCTTCTTAACTCTTCATCTTTTTCAGATAGAATTTGTTTACTTCTTTCTAGTTCTTTATCTTTAGCTTGCAAGTCTTTTCTCATCTTTTCAATTTCAGCATGAAGTTGTTTCAGTTTATTTCTCCTTTGATTCGTTTTGACGTTTTGAAACCATTACTTCCTTATTTAATCTGAAGATTTTGTAAATGAAGATCAGTTTTCTCAAGCTTAAGTTTTCTCATAGCAATTTGTAGCTCAATTATATCCTTTTTCTTACTGCTTTGAATGTTAGTAAACATAGATTGGATACGATTCCTATTTTCTTCATTAATTTTCTTAGCATTAATCCATTCTTTTAATATATTTGCATTATCCTCCATTGCTTTCTCTAAATTCTCAATCTCATTGAGCTTGCTATTGAGTTCTTCACCAATTTGAATTTTCTCATCTTCATCTTTGGCTTGCTCTTTCTTTTCTATAAGTTCCTCCATATCGTTAGCGAGGCTCAGTATTCTTTCATTATTCTCTTTTTGAAGCTCATTTATTTCAGCAATTGAATGATTAATATCCCATTCTTCTTCAAAATTTGCATATAATTGATTTCTTATTTTCTCGAAATATGTAGACTCTGCATAGCAAATAGAAATATCATTGCTATTGAGTTTATTTTCTAGCTCTTCTCTTTCTCGCTTAACAGCCTCAAGATCTGTACTTATCTCTTCTTTATTATCATCAGCTTCTTGGATTTCAATATTGAGACAAGACAAATCAGACATTCAGTTATCTTGATCTATAATTTGGCTTTTAAAATCGTTAAAGTTTAGTTTTTCTTCTGAAGAGTCAGTAGCATCAAAAATATTCGGTTTTGCAGTTTTTACATTTAGAATTTGATTGTTATAAATCTGCTTATTTCTTACTTTATCGTTTGCATTTTTCTTCTCTTGTTCAACTCTGAGCTGATCTCTTAGAATGTCAATTTCTCCTTTTAGTCCATCAATGATTTCTTTATATTTACTCATATGGACCTCAACTTCAGTAATATTTTTATTTTGTCTTGTTCTTAATATGTTTTGCTCTCTCTGCATATTTTAGTGTATTTATTGTCTCTTCGTATCAGTAGTAAGAAGGAGATACTCATGCGACCATACATGTCTTTGTGTTTCCTCCCAATGAATCTTTTAATAATCTTGTCAGTTTGGAATCTCTGTATGGTACAAATGAGCCTGTTTTATTATTTATCTGAAAGTATGTTTATTCAATTTCCAAGGGCCAGTAAGCTTTTATTAATATTAGCACCTTCCACCATTCTTTGTCCACGGTTTGTAGTTGAAGCAGCTCTTTCGCTACCAGCGAGATCTATAAGTGAAAGTTTTGAATGAAATATTTGATCTGCCAATTCTAACGAATCTCATATTGTTTGAATTGAAATCTGAAGAATTGCATGTGATCGAGAGGAGAATTGATTTGCTGATGTTGATGCCATTGTTCTTCTATTATTTCCATCTACAATTAGATCTATTAGTTCGTGTGGATGCTCTACTTCAATTTCTCTTAACTCTGGTACAAAAACTCCTCTAACTGGATCCTCAACAATCATAAGTTGAGCTTGCTGATCATTCAACAAATCAATTACATGCTCATTATAAATTTCGAGATATGATATTCTGATAACAAATTTTCTATTAGTATGATTACTCATTAATTCAAATAGTTTTTCAACTGTAAGCAATCATAGACCCTTCTCTCCATTACTTGAGTTATAAATATCTCCCAACATTGTATGAGTTTTACCAGAGCCTGTCATTCCATATGCAAAGCAAGTAGCGTTGTAACCTTCAAAGATGTTTGGAAGTAATGGGAGTATAGTTTTTGTAAATACTTCTGTATTATCATCTGATTCATTAAATATATT
>NZ_JAJBJC010000354.1 GCF_021811825.1 Candidatus Anadelfobacter sociabilis
AAAAAGCAATATCTCAAGTATTTCGTAGTCCGGAAGAGTCCTTAGTGGAGATTTTGAAAATCTTTCGCGCAACCTACGGCGATGCCCAGATCGCAACTGATCATCTTTGACCATACTTTAATTCCCACAAAATACTGAATATAACAATAAGCCTTCCCCAAAGAAATCCTACACATAGAGAATATATAGCTATCAACAAGCCGTCGCATCGTAACTTCATTGATATCAGCTGTCAATATATTAAAGTATGGTATTATAAAATCAAACCTCACAAGCAGAATAAACTCCCTATTTATTGCGTGGATTCAGGATTTACAGTAACTTTATTGCTTTTTATAGAAAAATATAATTGAGGAATATCTACAGCTCCACTCTTTCCAACCCTCGATATAATATCACCCTTCTTCACAAAATCCCCTTTCCTTACTATAATCGTAGAATTATGAGCGTAAGCAGTAAAAATCTTATTCTCATGCTTAATTATTACAAGCTTTCCGTATCTATCAGAATCTCCAACAAATACAACCTTTCCATTCCCCGCAGCTAAAACAGCACTGTTTAAAGGCGCCGCAATACTCATCCCATCATAACGAT
>NZ_JAJBJC010000054.1 GCF_021811825.1 Candidatus Anadelfobacter sociabilis
AGAGGAGGACAAGTAAGAATAATATGAGAAGATATTTCATGACCGCAGCCTCACGATTGCTTCATTCGCACAACCTCCACTTTGAGAGAATTTTTGTAGAGCAAAATGTGGAGTTACATTACCTGATAGGATGTCGTAATTCTTTTCATCAGATAAAACGAAGCTTGGTACTTTGTTTATTCCAAACTGGGTGAATAACTCTGGATCTATAATCAGTCCATTGCTAGTGTTGGAAAAAAACTTAGCTAGATGCTGAACCGTCTCTTTCATGCTGTTATTTTTTAGACCTCGAAGCACAACTACAGCATTATATTTTGCTGCATCATTTAGTAGTTGCTGTAGGTTTTTATCTTTCATCGACAAAGATACAAATATGTAAAAATCACTTTGTTTTGCGGGAGTAGTTAAAAAAACTTCACTTTGCTTTGTAGATGAAAGAACTGAATTCACAAAAGCTCTGTCTTTTTCGCTTACTTGCTGAAAGTCTATCTTCTTATCCTTGGATAATTCACGCACTTCCTCAAAGTTCTTTTCTAATTTCTGTGCAAATTTCACAGTGTATGGATCTAGCTTGTGCTGTAAGTCTTTTGCGTTCAGCGTAGCATTCGCATTAGAAACCATTAGAAAGAACAATAATAACCACTTCATATCCACACCTCACAATAAACAACAGTTGCGTTTTCTCCAAATGAGGTAAGCAAAGTCCTCACCTTTGTACGGAAATTCCCTGCCGCTAGAATACAAAGCATCAGACATACCAATTGTATTGCAACTATACTGCCCATTTGCATTGGGAATTGGATACACCATCTGCGTACGATACTGACTCTTTGGTATGCGCCAAGCAAAACTACTCGAGCAAAGCTCTCCATTAATAGAAGATGATTCTGTTGCTGTTTTGCGAGCTAAACCTAATCTATGCATCTTTGCAATCTGCTTTACCGCCATTAGCTGACTAGTAGCAACTCCACTGATATGATTGGCTGTTTCTCCTGTGAATGGGTACACGCTACCCTGACAACCACTACACCAAAAGAGCTGATCTAATGGCATCTTTATGGTAGTTGCAGCTACACAATCAGCAGCGCATGCAGCTATAGAGGTAGGATTAGACAACAGGAATGTTTCTGGATGCATAAAATTAGCTATGTTAGGACTACTGTACGAAGGATCTAGTTCACTAATGTATGCTAGGTCATAACTTGATGTATCCATACAGCTAAAGTCAGTAAGTAAGTTCAGTATCGACAAAATCGGGTATATGTACTGATGAACATGATAAAACGCTTTACTTGAGGATTCATGCTCATCACGAGTCTCCATAAAACCTCCATAGCTTTTGCCTTGGGCTACTTTAAGACCACCAAGGCTTAATAAACAGTATGGGGTACGAACTACTTCTATCACTCTGATTGGCTCCCAAAACCCAATAGTTATACCTAGGGTGGGAATGTTCCCCCGATTACAAAGACATACGGGAGATTTTGGATTTGGTGTATCTTTGAACTTGGAGCTGCCTACGATCTTAACACTACCAATTGTGATTGGAAAAAGACAGCTCCAGCAGATATCTGTAATAGGATTGATAAACTTTCCAGCACAATCGGCGCTGGCTAAGCCAGAATTGTGAAGGAAGCAGAGCATTGCTAATATAAAAAAAGATCTTCGAGAAAGTGATAATTTTGCAATCAGTTTTAGGAAAGACGCAAATGAGTACTGCAGCGTACTTAATGTACTCGAGAATACGGAATTGAGTCTTGGCGCAAAAATGATGTAAAAGAGCGCTTTCATGGTAATAACCTCTCTTCAATGGTGAGTAATTTCTCGCCCTCCTTCTGAAACACTACAGAAGGAGCGGCAACAATACCAAATCTACTGCTATATATGGCTTTTTGGTCTAAATAAAACATTGTACCGTCTTTTTGCAGTCCAGGTTTACCAGCGATGAGGATGATTTTAGCTTGAGGATTTAGTTTTAAGTAATGCTTAGCAAAATCGACTTGCGCACTATCTCTTGCATCTATGAATACTAACGGTTCAGCAAAGTGCATGTAATTGAGTGGATTGATTTTTGTTCCTCTGGGATATAGCGTTCTATAGCCTCCAACATCATCCGGAACCCTTATATCTTCCTCGAGATATGTAGTGGGATCGAATTTGCGCATAGAGTTTTTTGTTACTTTAGCGATACTAAAAATAGGTTCTGGGTTTAAGATCTTATGCTTAATCTTTTTTTTAAAATCTTCGTTCAAAGCATCTAATGAGCCATCTTTTTGAGATATTTTCAACTTTGTCTGAATAACTTCAAAAAGATCTTGCTCGTTTATAACAAAAGTCTCTCCGTATGTTCCAAAATCCTTTGCTTGCAATATAGAGGCGCAGCAGAGAAAGACGCAACAAAAGAAAACAGAAGAAGCGCTTATGTAAAAACTAGTGTTTTTCATCTCGAGCCTCTTTAGAAGTTGAAATATTGAGATGCTCAATAAACCAATCTGTTGCATCTTTTGCTCCACTAATTGGTTTTGGAGAACTAAAAACAACAACATGATTGTTTTTAGCGTATTGTCTTATCAGTTTTGTGAATTGAACTTTGTAAGAGTCGATTCTCGTCTGTATCTGCGTTGGTTTTTCTTGCACAACAGCATCTGTAATGTGAGCTATGACCCGCCCTATGTCTACATATACATATGATTTCTTAGGTTGATGAATATAAAATGCCGAAACTATAACTGCGCTTGTGACCATTCCGTATACAAACGATTTTAAATTAATCCTAATTCTGTACATATCAATTCTGCGCATATACTTCTTCCATAGTTTTTTCTATTGCATTGATGGTACTCAATCCAGAGCTTATGTATTGCTGTACTTTTGCGAAAACCTCTGGACTTGATGAATATAAAATTTGCGAGAATCTATCCAGCATCAGACGAGCTACAACAAAATTTTGGTTTGACTGACAAATTATACATTCAGAGTATTGTTTATCTACAGTATCCAAAGTCTGTGCTGTTGATACTTGTTCGTCTGAAAAGCCTAATTTCGAAGCTTTATCCAGAGAATCGCTTTTTTGTTTAAGGAGCACTCTCCACTCACAGTTTTCAATAACACCCAATCTTGCTTTTTCAGCTTCCCCTACTCCAGCACCATAAAAATCATTCAATGACTGTGTTCCTAGCACAAGACCTCCATTGTATTTTCTGACAGTACGCGCCATCTCACCCAAAAGCATAGGAAAATGTTGCAGTGCGTACCATGCTTCATCAAAGAGAATAATGAAGCGCTGTTGTCTGCTACTCAGATATACTTGTTGTAAAATCTGAATGGAAAGCATCTGCATAATAACCGCTGCAAGATCTGGACGAGAACGCAGTTCTTCGAACTCCAGAACTGTGAATTGATTCTTAAACGCAATATTGTCATTACCACCGAAAAATCTTCCATAGTGACCCTTACTGGTATATTCAAATAGCATCATAGCTACATCTTGTTCGTAAGCACCTTTAGACTGTAATATCTGAACTAATTTATCAATAGAAGCTTTGTTTTTATGCAAATCCCATGCGTCCATAATAGCAGATGCTATAGCCGCATCTTGAATATCTAAAGTTCCAGCCTTAGGAGCTGCCATCTTCGCTATAACAAATTTCAGCATAGACAAGGAATCATGCGCTACGTTGGCTGTGTCTGAACTTTCATCAGTAGGAATATTGCTGAACGGATTGAGCGAGATATTTGATTTTGAGCCAAACGATATGTAGTCTCCTGCAAATAGCTTGCAAGTCTTTTCAAAGCTGCGGCCTATATCCACAACGAACACTCGTGCACCCTTTGTAAGCTGGTTCATCACGAATTCTTGTAAGAAAACAGATTTTCCACTACCAGACATACCAGTTACGCAAACATTGTAATTACTTGCATTTTCAAAGCAGTCCCATGTGAAAATCTGACCTCTTCGCCCAGATAAAATCATACCGCCAGTACTGTGCCCCTTCCATTCCGCATGTATTGGAAGCAATGCTTTTGGTTCGCTGGAGAGGATTGTTTTTACAGCGCCATAACTTTTGAGAAGTTTCCACAAATTGCCATGACTTACAAATGGGCAGTGAGTGAGTAAAATAGGCAAGTGGAAGAATTCGTTTGGCTTAATTACAAAATCATTCTTTTTCCAAAGACCAATTAGATTTTGTTCTGCTTTGTCTATTTCACCATCTTGAGCAGTTATGGAGATCGAAAAAGATCTGGTCAGAAATTTTTCATTATCCTTACTGACTCTTTCTAAAATGTCTCTCCATTCATCGGCTTCGTCTCGAAGCTCTCTGTTTATCGTACCTAAAAGACCTCTTGCTTGTTGCATTATGATATCTCCTTTGCGTTTGAATTCCTCTTGTTTAAATGGAGGTAGTTCATTTGCAATGATATAGCTGATAGTGAAGCGAGCAGAAATTTGCATCATATCAGATCCAGAATCTCCCAAAAGCAAAGGTAGATTAGCAATATTAAAGTGAGGGGGAAATTTCTCTACGTTGAAGGTTCTTGTAATATACTTGCCTCCATCTAATAGGACAGACTTTGTATCAACAAGAAGAGCATTTGAGATGTCTGATAGCTGCTCTGAGATGAGTTCATGCTCTGTGTATTCTACATCCCTAAAATCAGGGTAATGGGCGATCTCTCGAATAAGTCTAAGTAAGGCTTCAGGAGGGGTGTCTTTATAGTCCATGTTGATTGAATGAAGCAAGGATTGGAATTTACTTCTGAATTCAATACAAGACTCCTCTGCTTTTTTATCAGAAGATGAAAAGGCGAAGAATAGTCTATAGTTTCTAAGGCGAAAGTTCGTTTTTGCTGTGAGATTATAGTTTTTGAAGAACTCCAATCTGTAGCTTTCCAATGTTTTAAAAATAGCATCTTTGGTTTTGTGATTCTCACTCCAGTTTTGTAATATTGATGTTAGATCGTCGCTAGCTATAAGCAGCACTTCCAGCATTCCTTGGGGCGGCAAAAGATCTTCAAATAGAAGTGAGATCTGTTTTAAAATCTTACTATCACAGCCAACAATTGGGGCACTCTCTAAAATGAATCCCGCTATCTTTCCAGCGTTGTAATACAGTTGATTCTCTCTTCTAAAGAATCTATATGGAAAAAGCGAAGAACGGGGGGATGGATTATGTACGGCAGATAAGATCAGTTCCTCAAAAGTTGCACTTGATTTAAAGAGGTTTTGTATCATTTGTTTCATGATGTTTACTCATTCAAATAAACATCATGTGCAGAGTGCATCACTCCAGCTTCGTCTTTGTAGCTTTCAAAGTGAATTATTGTTTGCTTGCGTAGAGCATGCTCTTTCTTGTGGGTTTTGCGCGCACTTTGATCTGCCTTGAAGGTAATATATTCATCTAAACTATTGCTGCTAATCAAGTTGTTTACAGTACTCACGCTTTCGCAGCCAACACCGTCAGCAGCAGGGCATTGGAATGCCTTATTGTGGCTAGAGCATGAGGTCAGAAGTAATAGTGATATCGGTAGAACAATCTTTGTGCGAAAGAGCTTGTTAAAAATTGACAAATTCCTAGAGGTTGGAGCAACTAGTAACTTAGTTTCACTCTTTTTGGTTGCACGCCTCGAGTCTCGCCCACGCAGGAGCTTGTTTTGTTGCAAAGATTCAATTTGCGACATTCCACAAAACTCTCTTGGATGCGGCACACGAGAAGGTAGTTTGGGACGTATAAACGGTAAGTATATAATGACCTTAGTGTTGAACCAAACGTATAGCTTTCTATAAAAGTAGAATTTTTTCAGTTTTTTCATATCACTGCCTCATATCGTTTAAGGATTTCACAACAGAAGTTTTAGCTTCATTTTGAATTTGAAGATCTCGTTTCTCGCTAATGGCCTTTTTAACCTCAGTAGTTCCAAAAAATACTCCTTCTGTAAAGATCACATCTACTTTTACACCAGCTGGAATTTGCACTATAGGCTGAATACTTTCGGCTTTGTCTATGTAATATTTAGAGAGTCTATCTAAACCAGAACTCGCTCCTTCTGAAAAGCTGTCGCGTAATCTGTTTTTTAGATCTATACTATTATGACTCTTCTCAAAAATAATATCTGCTGGTTTATAAGCGGTACTTGCATTAAAATTATTAGCTAATCCTCCCAAAGTTCCAGCAATAAATGCATTACCCAAGAGCGCTGTATCAACAGACACAACCTTGCCGCGCACCCCTTGCCGACCATCTGGCCCTGAGACAAATCCAGCTATTGCAGTCTCGATAATTTCTCCAGTGAGGACTTCTGTGCAGGAAAGTTTTTCAAGTCTGATTTTTGCTCTCTCGCTTGAGATATCTCCATATGCATAAGCTATGACATGGCAATCCTTGAGATCACTTGCAAACTTTCTTGGGAGCGTTCCATGGTCAACTATGCGAATCAGTATAGGATCTGGATCGGAGCTTGCTTGTAGAGAAGTGGAGACATCTACACCAGACATGAGCACAGCTTTTGCAAAGCTACCTGCGGGAATATAATTATCCGCTGTTTTTATGGGCTTATGTTCTTTTTTCTCAAGTGGAATCACATACTGCGAGATGGGCTTTTGTTTTTCTTCGGTGTCTGTAGCTTTTTTGTTCTTTTCAGCTTCTGCTCGCAATATATCTAATTGCTGCTCCATGCGGGTTAAATTCTCTTGCATAGTATGCAATTGTTTGGAGTCGGGAGTTTGTTGTTGAATCTGATTCATGTTGTTCTTTAGTGTGTCTAGTTCTTGGTTTATCTTTTGTTTTTGTTCTATGATCGAATCTTCTATGCTACCTTTCCAGAGTGTGTCTTCTGAGATTACTTCTTCTGTACCTTTAATTGGTATTTCTAATGCTTGATTGTCAGATTGAACTACCACTGACTTCTTCCTATGTATAGCAGTTTTAGCAATTATAATAATTAGTACAAATATGACGATACCAAGAATGGTCAGTATCTTCTTGGATTTAAAAAGAGACTTTGAGTTAAATTTGGAAAAATCTATCTTTTTCATAAGCTTTCAACTATCAAAATAGTGTTATCATATCTGGTAGTAGCTAAGACCTTTTCTCCACTTAGATTTAAGTTTCTCACATTGGCTCTATCAGTAAAGTCTATTTTTCTCACCCTGATGTACTTGCCCCAAAAGACTTGAGCGCTAATGGCATTTGGGTAGATGTTATCTGCATCAGTAATGGTGAAGTTATCGGTATTACCGTTTTTAATGTCTGTGATAGCTTCTACGGTGAGACGTTCGTAGTTTATATTCGATATTTTTCTGCTGTTTGTCTTAGAAGGTATGCCTCTTTTATATTTTAACACGACAGTTTTTGGTTCTTGCAGAACTTCTATAAAAACGTTTACATCTAAAACTTTATTCTTTTCTGTGAGAATCGTTATGGGGATTGTCTTTGGTGCAGAAACTTTACTTTTGAAAAATACAAAGCCATGTAGGGGATCTCCCTCGAGGCTATATAGCTCTCCATCTCCAACGACTTTTAAGATTCTGTCATCACCGACAGAGATTCTGTTTAGTCCGTTCTCTGCTACTGTGATGTTGATTCTTTTGTTGTGCTCTATGTTGTAGGTATTTGTCTCGGCTAGGGTTGTATTCATAAAACAGAAAGAGAGAGACAACAAGAAGAAAAGGTACTTAGGTAGAAGAAGATGTCTAAGCAGAGGGAGGTACGTGTATCTAAATAGAGGAAAATACTTAGGTAGAAGAATGTATCGAAATAGAGAATGTGGCTTTTTCATTTAGATACCTCAGTTGAGTTTTCTAACAACTCAGATAAATCCTGTCCAGTACTTTGAGAAAAGTTAGAGACCAACATCTTCCCATCTGATATTGTGTAATTTAGAATGTATCTCGCTGGCTTTTCTATTTTTTTATCTACTCCAAAGTATGCTGTGAAAATTCCATCTATCTCTACAGCATTCTGCTTTTTGTAAACTTTTAGACTTACAATGTCGAATCTGCTGACAAAGTTAAAATTCTTGTGAGCTTTTTCTTTGTTCTTAAAATACTCAGACATAGCTGAGAAATACTTTGGATCTACATTTTTCAGAAGTGTAGACGCATTATATTCTACATTCTTTGGAGTGAGATCTAACATCAAGTGAGCAAAAAATACACTCATCTGCTCTATATACGACTCTGAAAGTACTTTAGAACCTTCTGCGGAAAATTCTTTTGATACAATACCAGGCAAAACAATTACACGATCGTTTTTTGCCAAGAAAGAAATACTGAGGGTGATATTCAAGATCATAGAGACAATGAGAGCTATTAGTAGAAAGCCTCTTTGTGAATGTAAGATCTGATTTTTTTCTAATATCTTTAATGGATTCATAGAAAGTAACGCTCACTGTATTTACGTGTAGAGGAATTTGTGCTGCCAAAGAAAAAGAACATGCGTCTTTTGAAGTTGAGTTTAGTCAGTATTTGTCTTATAGAACGAAAGCCCATCGCAGAAATAAATGCTGCTAATATACCAAGTACTATACACCTAGTAGCAAGCCCAAAAACTAAGCAAGAGATAAATGCGCAAATCTCAATTAAGTAAAAGCCTAGGTACTTTCTTTCAGCATCGAGAAGATTAAAAAGTGGGGTATTTTGCATAAAGATCTCTTTAAGAGAAGATATAGTTGAATGCTAGTGATAATATACCAACTCCTAATATGCCTAGTATTGCACGATCTACACTGCGATTTTTTGCAAAGTCATATCCAACTAAAGTAAGACCCAAACCGCCAACTATCATAGGACTCCATGATTCCATATATGACACCAGCGTATGAGCAGCATTAGCTGCAGCATCTGCTTTCATGATCTTACCTTGAACATCAGCTGGCATCTTTGAGGTATCTAGGGCGAATGCGGCGCTAGTGGTACAAGTGAGGAGTATCAAGGGAGCTGCTGTTGTCGCGAAGAATATAGCCTTTGCTGCAACTTCCTTTATTTTTTGTCTTTTGTTCATGGGATTATGCTTCTGAAAATAGTTTAGGTTAAAATTTTAATTAATTCACCTAATAGTACAATAGGTAAATTAATATATAATATAACTATATATTACGATAATTTTTCTGTGTCAATAAAGAAATTATATAATAAGTAAAATAATATACAATATATATGTGTGGTACATTAAATCTGGTGTTAGTAGATGTTTATTTTAGATAAAAATGGAATTAATAATGAATTTTGTACAAAATTGTATTAAGAATAAAATAACTACAAATATTACATACTCACAGAATCAAAAAAACAAATGCGCAATATTACAAACAGAATTAAAGAAGCTATGCAACAACAGGAAATGACCCGCGCAGATTTAGCAAAAAAAACAAACCTCTCTATAGATACTGTTTCTAATGTTTTATACGGCAAATCAAAAAAATACGATCATGTTTATAAAATCGCGGAAATTTTAAATATTGATCTCAATAAAGATATCCTACTATGTTATGAAATTTTAGCTGAAAAACCGCCGTTTAATATAACAATAAACAGCAGAGCCACAACTCAACTAAACAAGTCTTTAGCAAAGCAAG
>NZ_JAJBJC010000055.1 GCF_021811825.1 Candidatus Anadelfobacter sociabilis
TCCTCAAGTGAGTATAGGCCCTTTAAATCATACCCACCAAGGTGCAAAATTAGCGTTGTCAACAACCTGCCTGCTCGTCCATTACCATCATAATATGGGTGAATTGTTGCAAACTGGTAATGAGCAATTCCAGCAACAATAGGGCATGGTAACTTTTCATTTTCTTTGATCCATGACACCAAATTGCGCATAAGACTTGGAACATCTTTTGCTTCTGGGGGCATATAAACAATTGTTCCTGTACCACTATCTTTTATAACGTTTTGCCCATCTCGGTAAGGTGTTGGTTGAATTCGTGCTCTTCCATCACTCATAACCAGAGCATGCAAGGTTTGAATAACTTTTTCGGTAACTGGATGGTTTTGTGATGCATATTGCTCCGCTTGCGCTAGAGCAGCATAATAGCCTTTGACTTCATGTTCATCCCGCTCTCTACCTGGGAAATGTCCCTGAAGCTGAATGACCTCTTTAATTTCATCAGGCTTGAGTTGGTTACCTTCTATCATCGTCGAATAATGAGTCGTGTATAGCCTAGCCGTTTCACGCAAAGAGGCAATTACTGTAGGGTTAACAGGTAGTAATGCAACCTTTTCCTTGGCCGCCCCAATTCTCATAAGGCTTTTTGCAATCACAGTTGTTATACTATAGATGGGTTTAAAGTTTGTCGGCATGATATAAGCTCAATATCAGTTTTACTTGCATTGTTTATTATGCCGACAAAAAGCGTATAAGTCGAGCATAATATGCCGATAAAATTTCCCCATATTTACGCACTCATAAAGTGCAAGCTTATTTGGTATCACCAAGCACTATCACCCCCCTCTCCTTCAAGGTACTATCACCATTGACATACTCACAGAGAGGGGTCTATCTACATAAAGGAACGTGAGGTACCATAGGAATTTCTAAAATCATTGCTTAGCTTTGCTTTACAGTGATTTTATGCCCCCTGTTTTTCTGATAGATTCAGGTGACCATTTTCGGGGGTAAAATTCCGACAGAATCTTTAAGCTTTTCTTCAGAGAAATCATATTCACCAAGCATGTTGATATGCGCCCACGTCATGACAGAATGGCTGGAGATAATGCTGAGTAACTGCTCTTTTCCCCCGTCATCGCTAATCTGTCTCAGCTTATGGGTAAGATAGAGATAATTCCAACAGATAATACAATTTTTGATCAGTCGGTTACAGCTTTCTACAATTTCCTGATCTTCTTTCTCAGCCTGCATAAATTCACGTGGGCTACCAACGGCTACTGCGCGGGTGAAACGATTAGCCAATTCTACCTTGTTTAGCTGTTTCTCGATTGCTTGCTGTAATTTCACTTCATCCAGATAACGAAGAATGAACAGCGATTTTATAATTTGACCGAAGGCTTTTACTGTCTGGTATAGAGCATTCTGCTTTGAATAGGAATTGAGCCGCTGGAATATATCAGATGCGGTATTCTCTTTTAGCTTGATGGTTGTGACTAAACGCAAGAAATCATCTCAGTCTTGGTGAAGTAGTTTCTCATTGACGTAGTGGTCTGGTACAATTTTCCAGTCTTTTCGCTCCTCTTTGTTGTGATGTTTAAATATGTAGAGCTGCTTATTCTGCAATCCTTTCAGTCTTGGGGCAAAGGAAAATCCAAGCATATGGGTTAGGCCGAAAATAGCTTCACTATAACCATGCGTATCCGTAGAATGAATATCGCTTTTGACCACATCATTATGCATAAGTCCATCAATCACATAGGTGCTCTCACGGTCAGAAGCGCTAATCATGGTGGAGTGCCAGAGGAAATGCCGTTCATCAACAAAAGTGTAAGCACTTACTCCTTTTCCTTGCCCAAAATATTTGAACGAACGGCTGGCCAACAGAGACTCAGTACGTACCTCGAATTTCTGTCCATCACTGGCGGTATGCAACTTATCTGCGCTGCTACGGTAGATATTTGGTAATTCCATTCTATTCATCACCATCAGCACCCTGTCATTAGCTTCGCTGATATTCTCTAATGAAAAACGCCAATTGACGGTATGATCCAGCTCATTCTCACTAACATGTGAGGATATTCTGGCCATTTTACGCACACCTATTCCGCAGCCAAGCCCGATAATACCTGCCAATACGGCAGGGTGTGAGGTAATCTGTGATGTGTGAGTTTGCTGCCAATGCTCAAAGGCTGATAGCATATTGGAATGATGATGTACGGTTTCCAATAATTCAGCCAGTGATATATAATGCCGTTTAGGGAACCACGCTTGCAATGGATCAGTCTCCTGATCATCCAGTGGCGGAGTTTTTATACGGAACGACCCATCTGCTTTAAAGCTTAGATATTCGTTCTCCGTGGCTCGAGCGTTAGTTGCCTTATATTGCTGATATAATGTCTGATCGAGTTGCTGTAATACAGTTTTAGAATCAAGAAAATTCAGCAATCCGGCATGCTCCAGAAGCTGATATTTTTCTTTTTCCCAGCGTTTTCTGCTGATCATATACTCATCCAACGGCCTGTATTTATAGGAATGCACTAGATTTAGCTTACCGGATTTGATGACAGCTGACACATGCTGAAATAGGAAGACCTTGTATAATGAGACACGGAATGTTCCATCTCCTCTGTAGAGCGCTTTATGTTCTGTCTTGTCCAGAAATGCTGCAGGAGCCTGTGCGCTAATATGACCGCCTTTGTCACGGAAATGATCAATCGCTTCTATTAAAGGTGATTTCTGTTGTTCGGCTTGAAGATTCACAGCCTTTAACACTGGACTTAGGCGGTTTTGCAGATGCAATGATTTACTTTCCTGAAGGTCATACAATGGTGAGTCATCAGATAATCCTAAAAATCCTTCACGAATGTTTTCAATGTTATGAGGCGTCTCGCAATTCAGTGCTTTTTTAATGCGGTGTACTTTCTCACAGTCTGGAAGAGTATTGTCATTTGCAATGGAACGGATTTCCTGCATTACCGTAAATACACCAGTCTCTAGGTTTTGTATTAGTATTTGCAATTGATTCTGTTGTATCCCCTGTTGCTCCAGCGCATTTTCTTTACGCTCATTGGCAATCGTAGTTTGGAACGCGGTCATAACATTCAGGAAAATATCAACCAAATTATCTTTCATACGGTAATATTGATGTGCGACAAACGCTGCAGCATGAATGTAGCGATCTGCTCGGGAGCGTTGCTGTATCTGAAATATTTGTGACCTCATTACACTACCCGCATAATAGCGAATTCCCATTTGCCCTAATTTAAGCATATCTAGGGTATCAGACAATTTTTCGTGCAGCTCTGCAATGACGTGAAAATCTGCTACACATTCACGAACTTTAGCAGGCTTTGTAGATTGTGACAGTCTTTTCAGTAGCGTCAGTCGGTGGCTTTGTTCCTCGTGATCACGCGTAAATAAAGAATCCAGAAGTGTTGATGTTTCAGGAGTTAGCTGATTACTCATTCGTAACATCAGAGCTTGCTTATGGGATTGTAGCGATTGACGTATCAATTCACATACCGTCCCTGATTCCGGGAGCGTGATGTGCTTTTGGATCAGGAGGTCGCTGCATCTATCAAAGATTAACCTTGGCTTCAAATAGTAAGATGACATCGAGTCGATCTCATGCTTAATAATAGCTTTGGCAGTTTTATTAAATGCTTGAAATCCATGGTGTTCAGTTATGATCTGCTGATGCCGTATTCTGCTTACCTTTTTGTAATCATTTGCAATAAACTCGCAGGCAGAACAGCTTAGTATATTGGCTACGACTACAATATCCCTCTTGTGAAAATCTTGCGGTAAAAAGAATCGTTTCGCTGCTCTGAAATATCCACACAACAATAAGAAACCTATCTGATTGGCTGGATTTCGTAGGCTACGAGCTATATCCAGTAATTTCTTTGGAAAATCAAAAAACTGTTTACGCTGTATGTGATCAAATAATGGAGGTTTATTAAAATTCTCCTGCTCCTGCGTGGTCAATATTTGCATTCTTGGCATAAGTTATACTCCATAATGAAAATGATTATAGCTGTCCGAAAACGAACGGTTTTGAACATAGCTTGTTTCTATGTCCAAAAATTACATTGACATAATTTAGAACAGAGCTAATATTTAGTACAGCCTTTTTAACATGACATTTTATAGCGGCTTAGCTATATGAAAAAGATTATATAGAAGCAGAGAATATTACGCTCGTTGAGAAAATAGAAAGATAATTATACTTCTTGTGAAAGATTTATAAAAGGTATTGATGGTATAGCTTATTAGTGGTATAATGAAGATGTTTTTATGAAGCAATAGATAGAAACTGTTAGACTTTGAGATTAAATGAGAAGCTCTGATCTTCTGAAAATTGCTTTACGTTGCCACATAAGCTTCAAAATTGGGCTTCTGTTCAATTTCGTGAAATCGTTGTGGTAATGGGGGTTATGGGGAATGGTAGTAAAATTTTCTGGTGAGTTAATATGGCTAACATTGTTCGAGGTGGAGCTGTTGAGGATATAAGACCTCCTCTCAGGAATCTCAAGATTGCAGTTGGTACTGATAGCTTTAAAGCAATGGTATCAGAGCATGATGTATATGTTGATAAGACCCCGTTTATTGCAAAGATCATTGATAGTGACGAGAAGGCTATTCTTATAACGTATCCAAGGAGATGGGGGAAATCTTTGAATCTAGACATGCTCCGGTCTTTTTTTGAGCCTGAAACTGATAAGTGTAAAAATACTATTCAACATGAGGTAGTGGTGGGTGCTACGGCGATAGCTCTCAACAAAAATTTAAATCCTATTGAACTAAAAAGTAAATTTGAGGCTTTATCAGCTTTGCTAGGTGATTTTGAAGTGAAAAATAATTCTTTTATTAAGGCACAAGAAAGGTGCACTGAAGCAGAAGAACATAAAAATCTATCTCAGCGAGAGCTTAATGAGCAGGAATCTAAGCTTTATCTACTCGAGTCTTATATACCACTATCTTGGGAGTTTCTTCAACGCAAAGAATATAAATTGTACTCTCGTTTAATGGATGACCGCAATAATAAGGCGGAGTTACATAGACTTGCTAAGCATGATTTGGATCTAGCTGAACAGGATAAAAGTGTTGCTGAACAAAAATTGAAAGCAATAGGAGCTTTGCCTTCTCCTTGTAACAGAATAATGTTTAAGGGTGGAATATATATTGGCGAAGATTATGTCATAAAAGAATTAAAACCATTAAAAATCTCAACCAATGCTTTTGGCAATTACATGAATTTTCAAGGCAAATATCCTGTTATTTTTATTAGCTTGAAGGATATTACTGGTAGTTCTTTAGAAGAAATAAAAGATAAGTTCAAGACAATAATTAAATCTTTATATAGGGAATATAGGTATCTAGAAAACAGTTCTAAATTAGCTATTGATGAAAAGGTAGATTTTAAAAAATATATAGAATCAAATTATACAGGAATAACGATAGAAGAAAGTATAAAGTTTTTAAGTGAATTGCTTCATAAACACCATAATCAAAGAGTTTATGTATTAGTAGATGAATACGATAAGCCAGTGAACTCTTTTTTGGAGAATTATTTAGGGCATGGTAAAACGCCAGAAAAAGAGTCTCTCGTTAAAGATGTCACAAAACTTATATCAGATACAGTATGTTCTCCTATCGCTAAAACAAATTCAAATATAGAGAAACTTATTTTAGTAGGTATTTTTGATACCACGAGCAAAGAGTTTGGCTCTGGCTGTAACAATACAAAAATTTTTGGCATTAGTGATCAAAATTTTAGCAAATATTTTGGCTTTTCTTATGAAGAAGTGGAAGAACTTGTCAAAAAATTTTCTTTTAAAAACCCCAAAGAAATCTTAGATCGTATTAAAGATTGGTATGATGGGTATAACGTTCCCGTTTCTTTGGAAGACTATATGTCGGTATACACACCGTGGGCAGTAATGAACTATTTAAATGATATAAATAAGAAAGGAGAGGGTTGTTTACCTCAGAATTATTGGTCAAAAAGTGGTGCAAGTAGTATTTTGCGAGCATTATTTAATCAAGATAAATGTTTACCAAACTCTAAAATTAATGGAAAATTTCTAACTATATCTATGGAAGGTGAATATGAACTAAAATTTGACAACCAAATATCGTTGTTTAAATATAATTGGTTTACAGATTCAGATAACGAGGAGTTTTTCTCTTACTTACTGCTGAATGCAGGATATTTAACAACAGTACAGCAAATTAATGGTTTTTATAAATTTAGTATCCCCAATAGAGAATTATTAGAAGAGTTTTCAGATATCATTCCAAGAGATAAGAAGATATGTGAAGATATCTTGAATAATTTAAAAAAAACCAGCCAATTACGTATCATAAAATTGATTCAAGATGGGAACCCTGATGATCTGCAAAGCGCATTAAGTGAGCCATATATCAATTATATGGATAAGAGTATGAATTTCAACCTTTTTCACTTAGCAGCTATTTTTGGAAATGGCACAACATTTGAAGTATTATCAAACGCTCCTATTGAACGCGATGTGAGTTTAGCTTTTACTAATGATAGAAAATCAGGATTTAAACCTCTCGATTACGCATTTCTGTTAAAAAATGATGATTTTATATCGAAGATGACCAAAGCATATAAAGGCGAAAGTTCTGAGATGGCAAAAACACCATGGTGGGGAAGTAGTATAATTTGCTTTGCATATCATAACACTATAACATCAGGAACTACATCTGGATCTTTAGATTTTGCTAAGGATATGGCTCTTGATCAATTAGGCGCAGTAAGATCTCTTGCTAGGTTAAGTTTTTATATACTTAGTGCTGTCGCAACTTCTCTCGGAACTTCTTCTATAGAAAAATTGTGTAATCAATATGGAGAGTATCACAGTATTGATACATCCGATCCCGCTAAATTTGGTTCCTTAAAGCAATTTGTAAAATATCTTTTAGAGCATGAACAAGCTGAAGTTGTAGTTAATAATGAGTGTAATGAAATCGCTCCAATCAAACTCAAAACTTTAGCTTTTGGCATATTTGAAAATTCTTTTTATAGTGAGGAGGAGATTGTTTTTACTCTATGTTCCAAGGCATATGATATGTAACTGACCCCCTAGGTTAATAAACGCTCGGGAACGGCGATGAGATCTCGTTGTCCAACCTTTCTTTCTATATCAGCCTTTTCTTCCGAAAAATTGCCGCTTTGCTTTTGATATTATATTATCATCAACCTTCTTTGTATTATATTTAAATACTTCCAAATAACCATCCATCAAGGTTGTTAGTGAGTTTGCTTAACTACCGTACGATCGCCAGTATTCGCGCTGGTGAAAATTCATTACTTCATCGTTGTCATTTAGGTGGGGATATACCCACCCCCCCACTCAGTTACTCTAAGGGCGCACCCTATCCCTGCAATACCAAATATCTGTAGAAAGTAGCTCTAGAGATTTTGAAAATATTGCAGATATCATTAATACTCATTTTATGATTTTGATGCATTTTTCTTGCAGTTATAGTAAATTGAGTTGAATTAGCGTAAAGGTTATGATATTGTCGGAAGAAAATGTCAACAAGTCCGTACAGTATAGATTTAAGAGATCGAGTAATAAAGTTTATCAAATCTGGTAATACGCAAAGCTCTGCAGCGTTATTATTTTCTTTGAATTTATCGACAGTTAACAGGTGGTATTTACGCTACCGTAGAGAAGGGAATTATCTACCTAAAAGGCGTCCCGGTGCTAAGAGTAAAATAAACGAAAAAAGGTTAGCGGAATACGTTAGAGCAAACCCGGACGCGAAATTAAAAGACTTATCGAAGGAATTCGGGATAAGCATATGGGGTATATATTATTGGCTTAAGAAGCTAGGATTCAGCTATAAAAAAAAGCCTTCACCTATATGGAAGCAAGTGAAGAAAAACGAGTCCTGTACCAAGAAACAATAAAAGGCATACCACCGGAAAGCCTTGTGTATATTGATGAAAGCGGTATAGATACAAGCATTTGCAGGGATAGAGGATGGGGTAGAAAAGGTGAGAAGCTTGCCGGTAAGAAGAGCGGTAAATATTATCAAAGGACAAATATAGTGGCCGGTTATGTTAATCATAAATCGATAGCACCTATGGTTTTCAACGGTTCATGTAATACGAAATTATTTGAAACATGGGTAGAGCAATTTTTGATAAAAGAGCTAAGACCCAGTCAATTTGTAGTGATGGATAACGCTACTTTTCATCGATCTCAAAAGACTAGAGAGTTAATAGAATCTGTAGGTTGCAAGCTAATTTTCCTACCGCCATATTCTCCTGATTTGAATCCTCACTTTTAGCAGCAAATATAAAATATGAGTTAGAGTGTATTTACATGTATTTTAAATGAAGTGGTAAAATGGAATATATTGAGGTATCGCCTAACACCTGTGACCTAGGCAATGAGTGGTTAGAGCGGGAATTACAGCATATTAAGTTTGGAGACAAAAGACTTACTAAGAGGCTTATTAAAACCGGTACTTATATTGAAGGAAAGGCATCCGGTTCGATAAATCAAAGCTGTAAAGGCTGGAGAGATGCTAAAGGAGCGTATAGATTATTTAGTAATAAAAAATTTGATCCAGCAGAAGTGTACTCTTCCCATTACCAAAGTACTAAAGAAAGAATAAAAGGTAAGAAGCTTATATTTGCAATTCAAGATACATCTTATTTAGATTTTATTCCTACCTTAAGACTAAGGGGCTTGGTAGCATCTCAAAAGCTTATACAAAACATAAAATGGGGTTAATGCTGCATAGTACTTTAATTCTCTCAATGGAAGGACTGCCTTTAGGGCTATCTTCTCAGCAATGTTGGTCTCGCGCTCTGCGTGAAGAAACAGCCCAAGAAAAATCAAGAAGAAAATATATATCCTCTATTGAGGATAAAGAAAGTTATAAATGGATAATAGCACTTAAAGATACTATGAAAATAATTCCAGAAGGTACTGAAGTAATTACTGTAGGTGATAGAGAGTCAGATATTTTCGAGCTTTTATGGAGCTGCCAAGAGTTAAATAGTTTGTTTATCGTGCGCAGCAGGCAAAATAGAAGATTCATTTGTTCAAACATCGGTAAAATAAATTTACAAACTCGGTTAAACCAACTTTCAGAAAAAAAAGAAATTATAATTAAAGTACCAAAAAAGAAAAATGAAACTGCAAGAGAGGCAAATATTGAGGTAAAATATATATCCGGCTTAATACCGATTAGATCCCCTTCCTTATATGGTTCAAAAAAACATGATCACAAAATCAGTGATAAAGTTGCAGTTTATGTGATAAGGGCTAAGGAAATTGATCCCCCTAAAGGATCAGAGGCAATAGATTGGACATTATTAACTAATATTCCCGTAAATAGCTTTGAAGATGCGATCGAGAAAATAGGTTGGTATAAATTAAGATGGAAAATTGAAGAATATTTTAGAGTCTTGAAATCTGGCTGCAAAATAGAAAATGCCCGTTTAGCTACAAAAGAGAGATTAGAAAAACTG
>NZ_JAJBJC010000355.1 GCF_021811825.1 Candidatus Anadelfobacter sociabilis
GAATTCTATCATATCAAATATCATTACACTTCTCTAAATCTGTCGACAAATCTTACCTCTATTGTCGACAATTCTTATCTTTACTGTCAAATTTGAATAATTTCAATAGGTTTATGAAAAACCTATTAAAAAGACAGATGGAAATCTAAAAATGAGGATGGTTAAGCTAAACACATATAAATGTCTGTCTCTTTTGAATAGCTTCAGCAAGCTAAAAATCTCAAACACTTAGACAATAATAAGGATCCTCAATTTTCAAAGATTTCATTTCTGTTTAGATCCTCATAATCTTGCGAAAGTAAATTAATTAACGCATGTCGACAATCATTCAGAACAAAATAGATTGGATATCGAAGGATTACGGTAATCAAAAACCCAACGTAGCTTTTTTGAGAAAAAGAAGTGTGAAGTGATTATGCCGATTTTTACACCATCGATCAGGATAGGTTTAGTGTCGATAGATATTAAAAGTACACTTATCCAATTTAATTTCAATATAACCAATCAATATTTTTTTAATTTTACTATGGTTCAAAGGAACGAATTCATCTATTTATTTAGAAAAACACTATTTATATTTTA
>NZ_JAJBJC010000356.1 GCF_021811825.1 Candidatus Anadelfobacter sociabilis
CCTTCTTCCCATAAGCTTCTTGGATTTGAGTTGTTGTGCTTCTCTACCATTGTGATCATAGACTCATCCTTTATTTCTTTCTCTTCTTCTGACTCCTCTTCTTCACATAATATGACTTCACTTTCATTAAGATTCTAATTAAAATCTACAGCTGAATCTAATTCTAAATTAAAAACAAGTACATCACATCAAGAAATGAAGGATCAAGGGAGTTTAAAAATGGATATTTCAAATGAAAAGGTATAATTCAAGCAGAATTTAGTGCTTTATTTTACCCTTTAAATATAGGAAATTAGCTACTTCATGAGGGAAGGGCATAAATAGTTCAAAAGATAATGAAATCAGGGATGAGATTGAAGGAAAAACATTTATCATTAAAAAGAAAAGCTCATATCCTTCAGCATATTATGAATATTTCAATCAAGAACTAGATTTTAGCCATCAGCTTTATGAAAGTGAAGTCATATTATGTGAAGAAGAGGAGTCAGAAGAAGAGAAAGAAATAAAGGATGAGTCTATGATCACAATGGTAGAGAAGCACAACAACTCAAATCCAAGAAGCTTATGGGAAGAAGG
>NZ_JAJBJC010000357.1 GCF_021811825.1 Candidatus Anadelfobacter sociabilis
AAAATTCTTTCCATAGGTTTTCTGTGTTTTTATGTGAAATTTCATAAGATGTATTAACATTAATTGGAGAATGTGACATTTTTCTAAATCCACTTCTACTTCTTGAACGACTTTCTCACTCACTATTATCAACATTTCTTTCTTGCTCATTATAATCTTCTCAAGGAGTAAAATATTTTGATCTTAAAGGAGAAGTAGAAGATTTTTGTATATTGGGATATGGTGGGCATATTTTATTTGTTTGTGATATGAAAGAATATGTACTTTCTTCAGGCTTATATTTAATATTATCTTGAAAAGTCTCTTGTTTAATAATAGATGATCTATCCAATGGATTCAAACTATATTCAGTTATGCTTATAGCTTCTTATTATTATTTTCTTTGTCTAAATATATAATCAACTTAAATTACTTAATTGAACAAAAGAATCTTGATTCATTGTTGAATTCTCAAGATTTGTTATAAAAGAGTCATTATTTTCATTAATTAAATTTGAATTTAAGAGTGATCAGTCTTCATCATCTCGATTGAGCTCTGAGGTATTGTTCTTAACTAAAGTAAGGTTTGTTTAGT
>NZ_JAJBJC010000007.1 GCF_021811825.1 Candidatus Anadelfobacter sociabilis
GCTGATCGCAGCTTTAGCACTTTCTTACGGAATTAAACTGAATATGTCATCTTTTTCAAGTTTTGATATACATTCTAGCACAACTTACTCTCATAGTACATGACTCTTTTATCTGATCTTAGTTATATAGGTAAATATTTCCAAAGGATCTTTAATATATATAATTTGTGTGCTTGGTTTGTAGATATTTTTGCATTTAACGTAGCATCAAGAACAACAAGTTCCTTTTCCACTTTTAACAATTTCTGAGTGATGATTATACTTAGCACCATCAATAGACAATTTCCTTCTTATTATGTTTTTTCACCAAATCATTAAAAAAGAGTAATTACTAATGTTAAGGCAATTCACTATAAGCCTTCACATTACTAATATCCTTAATACCATGCTCCTTAT
This sequence comes from Candidatus Anadelfobacter sociabilis, assembly GCF_021811825.1. Classification (GTDB taxonomy): domain Bacteria; phylum Pseudomonadota; class Alphaproteobacteria; order Rickettsiales; family Midichloriaceae; genus Anadelfobacter; species Anadelfobacter sociabilis. The sequence continues at coordinate 397 of NZ_JAJBJC010000007.1, forward strand.
CAATACACATATCAATTGAATAAACTTAAGATTTATTCAACGTAGAGAATAAGAAAGTAGATTTACTAAAAATAAGAGACATTAGACAAAAATTATCTTTTTTTACTATATTCACAACAGAAATAAATATGACATTACCATACAAATACTATTAACCACTCTAGAATTGCCACTAAGTACATTTACGCCAATATCCATTTCTGTAACCAAACTCTTAACGGCAAATACTTGTAGAATCTAATTATATTGTAGTGATGATGTAGATAAATTGTAAGTAGGTAAAGCATAGCGCACTAAAAATTTTTTACTCATTAACACATGATCCATTTTGTGTGGATCGCAGTTATAAGTCATACGTATATCATTTTATTCCCCAACTAAGATATTTCAATTTCTAAAAAAATATCACACTATCAGTGAGTTGCGCATGTATAGTGCCTTTTGTTATATCATAACATATACTTGTTACTATATCTGATTGTTCTGTCTTGTCTAATTCATTGTGTAATATATTATGATCTTCTTTATCATTAAGCCTAACATAAACACTGCAATTATGCACCTCACGCTTGCCTGATAACTCAAATTTGTCAACAGCAATTCTTACGTTATTTTTTATACTTGTTTCATCTACTTTATACATATTTTCACAATTTTTACTTGCTTTTTCTTTCTGTTTTATAGTGAGATCATTTGCATTAGAATAATGATTCTTACACGTTGGAACGACGGTATCATCTAAGTATTGCTTAATAGCTTTAAGCTCATCTAGATGCCAGTAGCTGAAAATACTATAAATAGAAACACCTATACTTAACGTTTGTAATCCAATATAGAGAAGATAAAAGCTGCCAGAGGCTGGAGCTGCAATTGCTGCTAGTGCATAAGGTGTTACAATTAATGCAATATTAAACGTTGTATGAACGACTGCAACAGCCGCGTTTGAAAAATTTCCATCAACAATATATTTTGTAGTTGAATAAATGCCATGTCCAATTTCACCTACTGCGGTTGTCATTGCAATTATTTTATGCAATGGAGTGAGTGCATACGCAGTATTGATACTAAGATTTGAGGCTGTATCCCAATTTGGCATTACATGAAATTTATGCAAATCTACTAATACAAGCTTTGCGTACTGCGAATATTTTGCAAACTTTCCAAGTTTACCAATTGTTATAACGAAATTTTCATTAGTCAGATCAATCAATTGGTTCATTGCATCATCATCTAGGTTTAATTTTGTATTATTTGGGCCATCTAAAACGTTTTTGATCTTATAAACAAAAGCACTGTCAACAGAAAGTTGCCTAAACATAGGAATTTTAGCAGCAATAAATTCGTCAAGCACGCCCTGCAGCGAGAATATCTTACGATCAATTCGCGCAGCACCGCCTTGGTACATATCCTCTGCAGTAGAAATAATACGAGGTGCTGCAAGCGCACTTTTTCTTAATTTATATAAGATAGTTTCTATTTTGTGGTGTGGTGCATCTAGTGCTATTTGTTTGTTTTCGTGTTTGTTTTCGCTTTCTTTCGTCATTTGTATATGTATTTTTTTCTTATTATTCATAGCATGAATCTTATCCTTTTCTCCATACCCATACATATAATAGTATAATTTCTTACCTAAAAAATCAGAAATTTTCTTGACAGTTACCAGTATAACATTATCACTTTGTATAACATCATCAATAAGTGATTTAATAGCTACTTCTAGTCCAATTATTTTGCTGTCATAAAACTCAAGTTTCCTAATTGATTGTAGAATTTTATTTATAGTTTCATTTATAGTTTTATTTATAGTTTTATCTCGTTGTAATTTTACAAGAATAATCGTCTGTTCTATAATCCATGCATCGCAGTTACTTATATTGTCTAGTGTTATCTTTTGTTTTTTTAAACTTGAAAATAGTGTCGTCCATGCGTTCAAATCTGCGTTCAAATCTGAGCTCGAATCTGAGCTCGAATCTGAGCTCGAATCTGGAAATAAAAATAGTTTATCCCCATATTTTTTGGTAATATGTATTTTTATTTGTATTTTTATTTTATTGTAAAGTTCTACAAGTTTTTCAAGTTCTTTTTTTTGTGACTTTTTGTACTCATGGAGCTTTTTTTTCTTAGCAGCTAATTCTGTTGCATCCGTTTCATAAAGTTTTACTCTCATTTTATTAGGATACTTTTTAGACTGGGTATATGTTTGTTCTACTATATTTAGAAACTTTTTTTTGATTGAGTCTTGTGGAAATTTTTTATACGTCTCACAATATCATCTCCGTTGTAAAATGACCCTGGTACCGCGCTAAATGTTGTCTCTTTATCGCTCTTAAAAAATTTTTTAAGCTCACGTTTTGGTTTCTTATCTTTAATTTTTGTGTTATTAGGTTTAGGTTGGTCTATGATTGTATTATCAGTTACACTATCTCCCACTTTTTGCTCTAAATGAATTTTTTGTTCATTTTGTACTGATCCGCTAAGATTACTCAGATTATTAACATAATCTGAATTGTTATTATTTATAGTGATTTTGGGAAATTTGAACTTTTTAAAATCTAAATTATTGCTATTTTTGTCTAAATTATTGCTATTGTTGTCTGAATTATTGTTGCCAATATCCTTTATTACAATAGTATTATTAGTATTTATGATATCTCTTTTGTTTGTAGAATCATCATTAGCTTTATTATATTTGATTTCAATAGTCTTTATATTATTTGGAATATTTTCTATATTATTTGATTTATCTAGATATATTTCATCAATATCGCTTACTGTATTCCTTATAGATACAACATTATCATCTAAAATTTTAACAGCTACGCTATTATACGTATTAATATTAATATCGCTATTATTAGATGAGGCATCTAAATCTTTTATATCTACAATATAATTTACTTTATCTTGTGATACTTTTCTATATGTAGCTTTTTGTTGATATTGTCTCTCATTCAATTTAGATATATCTAATACTAAATTGTTGGGCAAACCTTTTTGTATTTTATAAAAAGTAATAGCAGCGGTACTTGAATTATTGTTAGAGTTTTTTTTGTGTTGGGGAGTCATTGCTTCGCTATACGCAGCTAAAATCCAAATTGGATTGGCATAATAGCTATTCATGTTTTGTACTCTATCTAATTCTACCTCTGTGCGTCGTGCATCAATTTCTATCCATCTATATTTGCTATTATTCTGCGCTCTTTGGGCTAAATTTAGATTTATTCCATTTTGTTGTATCTTTTTGTTATTTAGAGCCAATACATTATTTTTAAACAATCTCTCAACTTTACTAAATAAACTACTCAACAATGCTTTGACACCTAATTTTAAATTGTGTAGCATAATAGTAGTTAGATGTGTGGTTGGTAAAATGATAATCGTCGTATGCCCCACCAAGCGAGAACCCAACTGTGAATGGAGTATAGCGCATTTTTTACAAAATAGCAATCATGTATTGTATTGTGCAGCAATGTTATGATATGAATTTTATTCACTTACATTATGCAAGTGTGGAGAATGTGTTGACAGATATTAGCAAATATTACAGTAAGAAATAGAAATAGATGTGGAAATTGTGGTTGAGTAACAGAAGGTTTTGGACTTACATGCACATTACTTAATAACGTATATAATATAAAACGGAATTCTGATTTTAGATGATATTGTATAGAGGAAAAGGAGTTATATAGTACTGAAATAGTATGTTTTAGACATTGTAGCCATGCAAAACACATGTGTATTAAAATATTTTATCTTGTGTTGTATTATGAATTATTATGACGTATTGGTGATGGTATGCAATAATATATAAAGGTACTGAGTATATGGTACTAAACAACAAAAAGAAGAGGTGCTCGTCACAGATATAAAATCCAATACTTGATATTTGTTTTATTGAGAGGAGATAAATGAAAATAGTCACTTACAAAAACTTGAAATTTATTTCAAATTTAGAGTTAGAGTGAAAAGATGGTCAGTCTATTTTAATATGATTAAAATGCATAGAACTTAGTATGCAACTAACAAAGAAGATTTGCAATAAACAAAATGGAAGTAAGCGTATTTTTTTGATATATATTATTGTGATGATATAAAGAAAAGCGCACAGGAGTGGTATATTCGCTCCCGAAGGAGCGACATCTTGCATAAGTTTTGGAATTTTTGGAAATATAATCTTTTATATATTACACATTAATAGACATCCAATGAATTTCAAATTCATTCAAAAACCCACTTTTGTAATCTATATTACCTTTTAATTGATTTTTTAAAATTTCTGATAACTTTTAAAAAAATCTCCTTCTTTTTTTTATTGTGCCGTCATCACCCATTTCAGAATTATTGTTCTCCTGTTTATTCTCATAAGATTTCTTATGTTGTTTATTATGATATGTAGATCTATGTGAATCAAATTCGGCTTTTTTATTAAAAGTACCTCTATCATTTATACTATTTTGATTTGTATCGCTTTTTTCACTTTGGTATAAATTTACAGCACCATCGTTCTGACTTTTACATCTATAATAACTCTTATTATGTTTCGTATTATTTTGATGTTTTCCAGTATCATTTTTGTATGCATAAGTCTCTTCCGATTCTTCCTCTAAAGAGCGCATACTGAGTTTGCTTTTGCCGTTGCGATCCATACCTATGAGACGTACTTTAATATCATCCCCTTCTGATAAATAGTGTGATACTTTTTCTATACGCGTATTTGCTATTTCACTAATATGCAATAATCCCTCAGTTTCACCAAAATACTTAACAAATGCACCAAAATCGACAATCTTAGTAACAATACCATTATATATTGTTCCCACTTCTGGTTCTGCAGTAATAACTTTAATCATATCATGAGCTTTATCTATCGATTCTATGTTATTAGCTGTAATTGTTATAATGCCACTATCCTCTATCTCTACCTTAGCGCCACTTTTAAGACATATATCTTTGATAATTTTTCCACCAACACCAATCACTTCACGTATTTTATCTTGTGTAATTTTAATCTGCACTGCCCGTGGCGCATACTTATTTAATGATTTTCTAGGTGTGCATATCGCATTTTCCATTATGCTTAATATTTTATTTGTTCCAGTGAGAGCTTGTGCTATGGCGCTACTCATAATTTCTCTCGTAATTCCAGTTACTTTGATGTCCATTTGTAAAGCGGTAATTCCTATTCTAGTAGCCGCAACTTTGAGATCCATATCGCCTAAATGATCTTCGTCTCCCATAATATCAGATAAAACTAAAAATTCCTCACCTTGTTTGATAAGGCCCATAGCGATGCCTGCTACATGTCTTTTAGTAGAAATACCAGCAGCCATTAAGGCTAGAGAGATACTACATACACTAGCCATTGAGGAAGATCCATTGGATTCGAATATTTCAGAAACAACGCGAATTGTGTGATTAAATTCCTCTTTTGAGGGAACTATAGCACGCAATGCTCTTTGAGCTAACTTACCATGTCCTATTTCTCTTCTACTAGGTGCACGCATTGATCCAACTTCTCCTACGGAAAAATGAGGAAAATTATAGTGCAAAATAAAATTCTCAGATTTAAGTCCTAATAAATTTTCACTTAGTTGCTCATCTTGAGTAACGCCTATTGTGACAACTCCTAAAGATTGAGTTTCGCCTCTAGTAAATAAAGCAGATCCGTGTGTGCGTGGTAAAACATCTACTATACAACTAATATCTCTTATATCTGAAACACCACGACCATCAATACGTTGCTTTGTGTTAATAACTTTAGCCCGCATAATCTCTCCCTTGCAACGTTCAAAGGCATTCAACACAGTATGTTCATGATACTCACCATCTTGCATAAAATCTTTAAGAACTTTTTGCTTTATTAATTCTACCGAGTTCTTTCTAGATTTTTTTCTTATCTCGCTATAGGCATCAGAAATTTCTTGAAAATATTTGCTATGTATTTGCTTTAAACATTTATCCATCATATCCAAAGTGGAAAGTGCGCTGCTAATTTCAGCATCACCTTTACTTACAGCTGTATAATCTTGAGTTCTGGGAATCGCGTTATTAGTGCCAAATTTTTCTGCTAATCTTTTTATGAGAGTTACAATACCCGCTATTTGCTTTTGTCCAAAATCTATTGCAGAAAGAATAATATCTTCTGTAACTTCTTTTGCTTCAGATTCTACCATCAATATAGAATCTGAGGTTCCTGCTATTATCAGGTCTAATTCGCACTTTAATCTATTTTGTAGACTTAGATTACAAGATAACTCTCCATCTTTATAATTCACTCTGGTACCAGCAATAGGTTCTGAGATAGGAATTCCAGAAATCCACATTGCTGCGGATGATCCTATAAGTGCTAATACGTCTGGCTCATTTTGCTGATCATAGGATAATACTGTGCATACGACTTGAATCTCTTTATGGTAATTTTTTGGAAAAAGTGGTCTTAATGCTCTATCTATCAATCTTGCGGTTAATGATTCATCATCACTTGATCTTGTTTCTCTTTTTATAAAACCTCCAGGAATTTTCCCTACCGCATAGAATTTTTCTTGATAATTCACTGTAAGAGCTAAAAAATCTAACACTTCACCTATCTTATTATTAACTACTACAGTACATAGTACTACTGTTTCTCCCATAGTGATAGTGACAGCACTTGTAGCTTGTCTTGCCATAAGACCTGTCTCTATCTTTAATATGGTATCACCCAATTTTATTTCTTCTGCTATTATATTGAACATTTAGAATATCTATCCATTATTTATATATTTATATTTATTGCACGTTACATTAATCGTATTAAAAATTTCCCAAATCAGTGTGATGGTAGCTCCTTGATATAATTCAATATATAAATCTATTTTTTAATTTTAAATAGTTAGTATATAGTAAAACCATACAACACTCTAAATACACTCAATTCATTTGTAAAATCTATAATAATTAATAGATCAGACACAGATATCTAAATACCAAAAAATTAATTTCATAAGTGCTAAGTATTAAACCACTGATATTGTTATATCATTCAGTAATGGCGCGCCCTAGATGACTCGAACACCTGACCCACAGCTTAGAAGGCTGTTGCTCTCTCCAGCTGAGCTAAGGGCGCAGCAATCAACAAAAATTGGTAATACATTTATAGCTAAAAGTCAAATTGAAATTATTAATGTTAAAAAGTCTAAGATAAATGTACTCTGAAACGCAATAGAGCTAATAACCAATCGTATGAAAATTTTATACTTAAGATCGATTCATATATCTCATTAATACAGGTTATTTTAAAATATATTGATATTGTGTTTTGTGCTAATTAAATTTTCTCACTACATTGTACCAATTATAAGACATATCATATAAATATATTAATAGTTTACATTTATATGGTTATATAGTGCAAATTTGAGTTGTTATTGAGATATAAACAAAAATATCAGCTCATTATGGCATTAATATATAATCTTTTCTTTGACATAATATATTTAAGTGATAGATTACTTGCCGTAGGTTGGGCTTGATCTAATCAATACCATAAATTGTTGAGTGATTATTGCCTATTTAATCAATATTATGTATAGACGGTTGTTTCAGATGAGTTCGTTGTTAAGCAAAATTGAGATGCCAATTCAGAAAGGTGAATGGCCAAAATTTTTGACTACAGCATTAATGCTGCTGTTTGTTCTCTATGTTTACAGTATTTTACGATCATCCAAAGATGCGATAGTTGTTAGTTTGATGAGTGCTGAGCTGATTAGTACGCTAAAGCTGTATGGAACTTTACCTATAGCGGTTTTATTCATGCTTTTGTACACAAAGCTAGTTGATGTATTTTCTAAAATACAGCTATTTCATATAATTAATTGGTTTTTTGCTATTTTCTTTGCATTATTTGCTTTCGTTTTGTTCCCAAATGCAGAAAATATACATCCAAACCTCGATTATTTAATTGAGAGTTATCCACGTTTCAAGTATATGATCATTATGGTGAGTAATTGGTCTTTCTCACTATATTACATACTATCTGAGCTTTGGGGTAGTGTGATGTTGACCTTAATGTTTTGGCAACTCGCTAATCAAGTAACTCTTATTCCAGAAGCAAAGCGTTTCTATCCTATGTTTGGCTTTGCAGGACAAGCTGGTTTGATAGGAGCTGGTTTTTTGATGACACTCTTTACACAATACAGTGCGGGGTGGGGGCAATCTTTAAATTATATAGCAATTTCTATACTTTTGTCTTGTGCGGCTTTATCTATATGTATGACTGTACTGAGTGGCATAGTAGGAGTTGATACGATCAATGGTAAAATTAGTATGGCATCAAAATCTCCAAAGGAAAAAGTAAAAATAAAAATGGGTTTTATCGAAAGCCTAAAATATATTATGTCGTCTAAATATATTGGATTGATCGCTATGCTAGTTATATGTTATGGTATCTCCATTAATTTAGTAGAAGGTATTTGGAAAGGTTCTGTGAAACTGATACATCCCGATGCAAGTGCTTTTGCCAAATACATGGGTGAAGTGCAGATCTATACTGGTATCATGACCGCAACTGCAATGCTTTGTGGTGCATTTGTCTTACGTCTGATACGTTGGAAGACTGCAGCCATATTAACACCTTTGATGATTCTTGTAACAGGAATTGGATTTTTCCTTTTTATAGTATTCAAAGGAGGTCTTTCATCATTCATAGAAACATTTGGTATATCAGCCATGTTTCTTGCAGCATTTTTTGGTAGCTTACAAAATGTACTTAGTAAAGCTACAAAGTATGCGTTCTTTGATCCAACTAAGGAGATGTCTTACATTCCTTTAGATGAAGATCTTAAAGCAAAAGGTAAAGCTGCAGCAGATGTCGTAGGTGGGCGTCTTGGTAAATCAGGTGGTGCATTTATACAATGGTTTTTCTTGCAAATTGTATTTATAGGTTCTGCATCATTGATTGATCTGGCACCTTACTTTTTTGGTATATTTTTAGTTGTAATGGTTATGTGGATATTTGCAGTAAATGCACTTTCTGAAGAATTTACAAAAAAGAGCGCAGAAATTGAGTAAAGTGATAAAATATTTTAAAAGCGAAACTATATTTTCTCAGATATCCTTATATAGAATATAGTTTAGTTTATATACAAATATATTATTGCAAACGTATTTATTACATAATACAATTATTAGATGTAGGTTACAGAATATACTTCAGGGGGAATAAGTTGTGGGTACTTTTCTGTAATCTGCATTTTTCTATGTCTCTTATATTGGTAACAGTACTTCTGCTTTGAGTAGGGTATCGGTTAAATTATTAGAAAAACCAAATTTTCAACAAAAAATTAAATATCATAAAGCACATATTAAACAATATGTACTTTAATTAGTTAGTACTGTATTAATTTGGGTGTAGTCATATAATTAGAATTTTTCATTTAGCAAACCAAAATTTATTTGATATCTCATAATGCTGGCTATCGCAGGTCAAAAAAGTTAAAAAATATCTGCAAAAATACTTTAATAAACAAGCTGAATTACTATCTATACCACATAATCCAAATCTAAGTTCCATGATTGAATTGCTTTAGTGCTTTAGAGATTAATGCATTTTTTATATACTAATAACAGTAGATTTTATTTTATTTTTAAGTTTTTAATAAATTTTTGTAGAACTATTTTGATAAAATGCGAAAACATCAACGCAACTTAAAAATTTTGATAAATGACAATATTTAACAAATCATCCATAACTACTTTGAACTTAAATTAGTATCAGTAGATAACTCAAGAAACGTTATGCAGAACGGTGCAGAGCGTAGATGTGACTTTTGTGCAACGTATAAAAATATCATTTATACTGTTATGATGGAAGATAATTATGACTCACAATACTAATGCCGCTTACATAAGAAGCATTGTATAATGGTTAAATCGTAACACATCAAACTGCAACACAAATATGTTTAAGAATCTGTTACACTTATTTCTTCTATTACTGCATAACATTCATAGAACTTCATCTACCATAAATGATTAGCACATAAATAAACTCTACATTCTGACAAACAATTTTTCTAATTTATAATTCATCTTCACTAGTTAATGATGCAACATATCCTAGATCTGGGGTACGTTCTTTTATTTTAGATTCTATTTCATCCATTAGCGATATATTTTCTTCTAAAAATTTTTTTGCATTATCACGTCCTTGACCTATTCTTTGGGCATTATAAGAGAACCATGACCCCGATTTTTCTACAATTTCAGCTTTTACTCCGAGATCAATAATTTCGCCTACTTTTGATATGCCACGACCGTACATTATATCGAATTCAACCATCTTAAATGGAGGCGCAACTTTATTTTTTACTACTTTTACCCTAATCTGATTTCCAAGCATTTCCTCCTTATCCTTAATCATGCCTATTTTTCTTATATCTAAGCGTACTGAAGCATAGAATTTCAGCGCATTCCCGCCAGTGGTGGTTTCTGGATTGCCAAACATTACTCCTATTTTTGAGCGAATTTGGTTTATAAAAATCAAAACAGCACTTGATTTAGCAAGACTTCCAGTAAGTTTACGTAACGCTTGACTCATTAATCTTGCTTGTAACCCCATATGGCTATCTCCCATTTCACCTTCAATTTCTGCTTTTGGTACTAAGGCTGCGACACTGTCAATGACTATAACGTCAACAGCTCCTGATCTTATCAAAGTATCTGCTATCTCTAAAGCTTGTTCACCATAGTCTGGTTGTGATATCATCAATTTTGTTAAATCTACTCCTAATTTACTGGCATACACAGCATCTAACGCATGTTCAGCATCAATAAATGCGCAAGTGCCACCAGATTTTTGTGATTCTGCAATAACGTGTAGTGCTAATGTAGTTTTTCCAGAACTTTCTGGACCATATATTTCAGTTATTCTACCCCTTGGAACACCACCTATTCCTATTGCTATATTTAATCCTAATGATCCAGTTGATATCGAGGGTATTTTAACAATCTCTTGAGTTCCAAGACGCATTATCGCGCCTTTGCCGCAAGATTTCTCTATTTGATTTATTGCAATTTCTAATGCCTTCTCTCTATCAATATTTATATTTTGACTCATTATATCTTATCCATATAATATATATATTCGTATTTACACTTGTATTTACACAAACGCGTTCATTCTCTCAGTAAAAATATTTTGTTGCAAGAAAAAATTGTATTTATTGCATTTAGAATCTTTCATTCTAAATATTTCATTTAATATAGTATGTATCTATTTTATGAAATTATCTGTAATAAGCTCATAATTGTTTGTACATATACTATAAATTCTTTTGCTTCTAAAGTTTATTATTTGACAATCATTATTTTCATTACTTAGAATTGTAATGAGTAAAGGAATTAAAATTTTTGTAATGTGATATAATGATTTGTAGGTTAAAAATATATTTTGGTAACAGCAAATGGTGGATAGTAAAACTGAGACTTTAGCTACAGGTGATGATGTAATTGACAATGCATATGATGCTGAAAGGGAGAATATACAAAATAAATACTTGGAGTTCTTCAAGGATTCTGCTGGACTACAAGGTTTAACAGATAGATTCAATGATTTTCTAAAAGAAGAAGGGATAAAAATAGAGAAAATTAAAAAATTTAAAAAATTAAAAAAAAATCTCAAAGAATACACAGAAGAATTAGAAAAGAAGAATGATCAAGAAATTGATATACATCAAGAAGGACTTCTTTTGATAAAATTACAATCAGCAAAAATAGCTGCTAAAAAAATATTAGATTGGATAGAGGAGAAGAAAAAAAAGGATATATACAATACTACTTCAAAGATTAGGACAGCACAAAATTTGGTCTCAGTTATTTCTGTGATGTTGGCATTAATAGCATTTGCTCAGATCATTCTTCCAGTATGGGGTGTAATTCTATTTACATCAGGAATCGCTACTACTGCGGGAATTGTAACGGGTCTTGCAATAGCTGGAGTTGCTATTACTAAATTTATCTTAGAACGAAAAGAAAGGAATATGAGAGAAGAATTGAAGGACAAGATAGATGAATGTTCTAAATCAAAAAACAAAATTGAAGATGTAATAAAAATCTTAGAAGTAAAAATTACCTTTCAAAGGGACATATTAGCCCATAAAAAGTCTAATGAAATAACAACCAGTCCTACAATATCTGAAAAATTATCTATATTCCAGAAGTTTGATACTAAACGAAAAGAACAAAAATATAAAAATCAAGAAATGAAGGTCGAATATAGTAAAGAAGAAAAGAATTCCTTTAGAAAAAGATTGGATGACGCAAGAGACAAAGTACAGAAAAACAATAATTTCGCTAAGAGCATTAATTAAATATTGTGATGAAATAATTATACTAATTTATAAGTTATAAATCTTAACAGTGATTATACTTAAGTGAGTTTATTTACTAAATAATTCAATATTGGTCCAAAGACTTTTTTTCATTAAAAAATATAAAAGCTTACTCAAGAATTTATTAATTTGCGGGATATTTTGATTGATTTACAATGTCCTGAGATAATTATGATCTTATCATGTTTGATTATCCATCCGCAATAAATAAACAAACACAGCTGCAACTTGCTGCATTAATCTAATAATTATTCTAATTAATCCAGATCATTATGCTATGTGCAGACCAGAATCTACCATATCTGAACTAAAGTAAATTTAGATATTGTGGAAGAAGATATTGTAATAGAGCTTATATATCAAGTAGCTGTTAGTAAATCGATAAAAATACGTAAATCTAATAGAAAACTATATAGTAAAAGATGAATACTTACACGATAAAAACAAAAATACTGTTGTTACTAAATCTTTAGATGATAAAAGTATTGTCGTGAAAAAATTAAAATGTATGCAATTAGATGTTCTAACTCACCTAATTTATCATCGAATCAACGAGATAAATACTAATAGAATAAATACAAAAGAGCTTTAAGAAAAATATGTGATAATCTCAAAATTGCACTATACAAATTGTGTACAAAAAAATTACTTAAAAGATTAAAATGTAGAAAGGTTTGGTACAGATTTATTAAGATTTATGTCTTAAAAGATATAATTGAATTGTATAATAACTATTTTACTAGTTATTTTAACTCCTATAATAATGTTCTTTTCAATAAAAAAAGAAGAAGAAAAAAGGGTGAAGCCAATTTCAACACTTTACAAAATACCAAGATCAAAAAACTATATTCCTAAAAATAATACACTATGATCTATCACCTTAGCAGAAGAGCTGCTCAAATCAAGAAGATTAGAGAACAAGAGACTGCTCACAAGTGATAGTGTGAGATAAATTCAAGTGTTTTATTCCCCCACCAGTAAGGAAGAATAGTTGAGTGTATTGATGTGGAAAGCCAAAAGCACGAGATTAAAAAGAAAAAGCAAAGCTTTAGTACAGATAAGAGAATATATTTTATTCTGATGTGAAATATGTGTTTTTTTGAATAAATACTACATGAGATCAAATTCATTCTCTATAACAAGATAATTTGTGAGCAGAGGGTGGGGAGAAAATATCTGAAGCTTGCATCGGAAGGCGCGTTTTAGGTTATTGTATCGAGAGCTAAGCATAGTGCTAAATTAATAGTGGATGATAGTTAATATTGAGTTGAATCGCTTGTCGGGAGAGAGGGTGAAGAAACAACGTCAATCGAGCATATATAGAAGAGGAGTGGATGATCTAAAGGAAGTGGCAAAAGAGTAAAAGGGAAGTATTATATATATATATCATCAAGAGACAGCCAATTAGCGAACGAGGATTAGGATAAAGATAATGGTAAGGAGAACGAGCAAAATTATAGCGGTATGAAAGTAAAAAGAGGTAATGAATATGACATAAGGAGGAATTGTGCATATGAAGTAAAATGGAATAAAATGATGAATAAAGTTATCGTAGAGGAAAAAGTCACAGCAGCAGAAGCTTTAATCGATAGAAAAGATAAGTAAATCCGTAATACCTCTTCGCGATAAAACAAAGATGGTAAATAATTATCTAACAAAACATCGAGAAAATCTTAGGCAAATTAACTTATCTAGTGATATAAGGTCGATAACTAAACTAGAGATTGGAATAGCAAAGGAATATAGTCTTATATTAGTTGCAATAGTGATGGGTAAAAGTGGAATAGAAGAGGTAGCAAAACAAAATCTAAGGTTTGCAGGTAACGAAAGACATTACGCGCGTGTACAAACTATTGTTGAAAAAATCTCAAGAAAGATAATAAATCATAAGAATCTATACATAGCAAAGAGGCATCAATGTCATAGAAGAAGCAAGCTTTACTCGATATCAAATTTATATCTAGAAGTGGAATTAGATACTGGCAAAGTTTGAATTTAATAAAGATGAAGCAAGAATATTATTGAATGATGGAAGCCAAATGCTTTCTAAATATGATAGGGGTAATTAGGATTTTGTGGTCTAAATGGAAAACAACATTTCTAAGCAACAAAATAGCAAGTCACAAAAAATTGAAATACTGGCTTTGAGATGTAATTTGTAACAATTCTGTAATTCATTTTGATTTACTGGGTAAAATGGTCATTTTAGAGCAAAAAAGCCAATATTAGTTCCACAAGATAGATATACCAGCGTTTCATTCAGCTTCTTGTTAGAATATAGAAAGGTTTATTGAAGGTTAAAGTTTATATTGTGCTTTCTTCATCATTCTTTGTTTTTGTTTTATATACGTTGATATATTTCTATATCATTTTGTCAAATATGTGCTATATTCCGATCATCAATTATCATTGTCAGTATCAGATATAATCACTTAAACCATCACTACTATAGATAAACATAGTAAGATATCTAAATCCACGTAATGATCTTGTATTTAAGAGGATATTCGCAACAGAGAAGAGCGAGGATATATTAAAGGATTTTCTGAACGATATAATAACATACGGTTAGAGGTCTCCAATAAAAGAAGTAACTCTGCTTAATTCTGCTGTTGATTTAGAGACAATGCTTCGTAGCAATCAATAGTGGATGTGTTGTGCGAAGATGAGGCGGTAATAAAGTATATAGTAGAGATGCAAGTTGCTAAAGTAGCGGGATTTGAGAAGAGAGTGCAATACTATACAGCGACAGCATATTGCTCTCAAATAGAAAAAAGGAGAACCATATGAGAATCTCAAAGAAGTAATATTCTTAGCTATAGCAGAATATGTGATGTTTCCAAACAAACAAGACTTACAAGTCAGACATGTAGTCTTAGATGCCAAAACAAAATAGAGAAACTTAAAGGACTTTTAATTTACATTCATGGAACTACCAAAATTTACCAAAACAAGGATAGAGGAGTTAAAAACACTGGATGCTAAGGAGAGGGGAAGAGTAGGGGATGAGTTTATGGGTATCGCTATAGACGAAGGTAGGAGGATGGAGAGGTGTAAAGATGAAGGAATTGAGTAAGGGGAGAGAAATAAAGCCACAGAAGTCGTCTGTCAGATGTTACAATCCTAATAGATAAGTGACTATCTCCTCCTGCACTGGGCTTTTGTATGCCAATATCGATAAGCTGTAGATGTAATTGGTGTATACAACCACTACAACCGCCCTACTAAGTACATATAACCAATACTTCAACCATATCTCAATTATACAGAATGATTACTGTTTCTAGTATACATTCCTCTAGTATTACTCCTTTAGAACGAAATACTGTTATTTGGAAAAGCAATACAAGATTCTACAGAATAGTCCTAACAAAATGGTTGTTTAGAGAATTGGTCTGTATTATGAGATGAAATTGATTGAGGAACAATTTGGAAAAATATAAGATAAGGTTTTTCGAAAGTAGAAGGAAATTTGAAAAAGAATTTGTGCGGATTCAGAAAAGTAGATTATCACATAGATATATTTTATAGGTATCATCAGATTAATTCTGGTTTTTTAGAAAATGCTGAGTAGTGTAATAAAGATTAGATCTATGAGGTATAAGCACAAGATGCAGCTTGATAGGCTACACATACAACAACCAAAGTACACCAAAGTTTTCGTATAAACTGTTTCAAGGATGATTCTTCGATATCATGCATCCCATAATGCAGTCTGTTGTAATTGTTATCACATATCAAACTTTCACTTATCTCTGCACTATAGTCCACAAACTTGAATTTTTAATATCTGGAATGCTCATTTAGCGTATAATGACGGTATTTTTGGTCTCACCCTTTCATCTCATTTTATTTTCTTTGTACTAATAACAACTCAAATTCAGATTTCTTGTCTCTAAGAATAGTAATTGATACTTCGTAATCTTCAGTCAAAAATTTCTTTCATCAAACTATATTTCTTCCATTATAGCTTGCTTCTTACTTATCTTTATCCTCTTCACCTATCAAAAAATTTTTAAGAATTTCTAGTCCCAGTTTTGCTTGATTTCCATTAAAATTAGGATATACAGATTTTAGAATTTTATTATTTTCATCGCAATCGTAATTTTCGATTTTTTGCCAATTGTTATTGAACAACTTGCAAATCTCCTTAAATTTTTTCAAATGGTTAATCTGATAATGAGGTGTTTGGATAATATTATTTAATTTTGTTTTATAGTTTTCTTCAGTTTCATTTAAATCACGGGGTATCCAAGGAGTCGTTATTAGATTTTCACAAAAAGCAAAGTCGACAAGTATTCTAATCAAATCTTGCTCTTTTAACCGCTCCATACATGTAGCTAATTTTTTATCTAGTGGCTCAACTAGCTCATCTAATTTTGCTTGTAGTTGGTTAATGTTTTCTTTACTGTTATCTAGGGTGAATTGGTCTAAAAATGAAATGAGTACAAAATAAAGAAAAACGCCACTATCTTTTTGTCTTAATCTTTCTGTAATTTTATCAGTATCATCTTTGTTATTTATAATAGTTTCATAAAGCGTTGTAGGGAACCAATCTTGATACTCTTTATATATTTCAACTTTTTTATGTGGAGTGCCCACCTTGAGAAATAATGCATAGAAGCAAATTTTGTAAGGATTACGCTTCCTCTCTTGCTTTATGTTTTTTCTAAATTTTTCACTTCTATTGAAGAACCGATGTATTCTCGGTGCTTCCCAATATACAGCGTCTATTTTTGTCTTAAGGTTGCTTTTTGTTATATTCTCGCACTCCGCTGAGAAGTCTTCTAAACATTTCATACCCATTGAAAGGATACTTTCTTCTTTAAAATCTTTCCATGTGATATTAGTATTGCTACCTTGATTGTTTTCATCTGCAATTCGGATATTATCAAAGATATTATCGTGATTTTTGTTTAGTATCTCATCTCTTAAATCATCGCTAATTTTAGGCAAAACCTTACGAAATTCCTTGATTATTTTTTCTATCAATTCTAATTTTGCATCCAATAATTCTGGAAAATTGTAACTAACAGATAGTTTATACATCTCAAGTCCATTCTTATCAATATTCTTTATATGATTAAAAAACGATCTAAGAGTATTAAAGATTTCTTGATTTTGAAAACTTAAAAATTTTTGTCCATATTCTTTAAAGTTTTCAGAAGTTTCTTTATCGTAGTGAAAAATATCCCTTGCTTCTTCATATTCGCTAAGACTAAAAGTCTTCATAAGTTGAGTAAGTCTGAGAATGTTTATATCGATAAATTTTGATAAATATTGTTCCCCTTGTTGTAAAGGTATTTCTAGCGGAGAAGATTTAATCAATTCAATCTTAATCACTTCAATTTGACGCTTGTTGTTACCACTTTGATCATTTATATCAGTGTTAGTGTTATTAACATTATCTTCAGTTGATTGTTGTGGTATTTCTTCTTTATAGTGGGTGATTGATTGTATTGCCTCATAGATATAATCATTAAAAGCTCTGATCTGTCTCATCTTCATTGAACGTACTTTATTCGCTATATCTTCAAATGCTTTATCTGTGTCGTATGATGTATGTAATTTTTTGAGATTTGATTCATTTTCACTGTTCAGCAATTCTCTTAATGGATATTGGATTGCATCTCTCAATATAAATTTATAATCAATCATTCTATTGATAAATTCTTCGTTAATTTCTTTCTCCTTCTCTTCTGCACTCCCTGCGCACATATAATGCAAAAGCTTCTCATTATCGTAAGCAACGATTTGAACAATATTAGGAGATTTGATATCGTTTAATATATCGATTAATTTTAGCAGTTCAAAAATCTTAGACTTATCGGTCAATCTATCTAAATCATCGTAAATGATAGCTATCTTCTTTTGTTTTAGCAGAGATTCTAGTTCTTTGCGTATCTCAAGATTGATTGTTTTACTGTCTCTTAATATATCATCATTAAACTCTAATCCAAATCGATTTTTTACAAAAGATAGAAGTGAAGAGTAGTGAGCAAGCTCTCTAAATAGTGTTATAATCTTTCTACTACTAGATATTCGATTTTCTTTCAGCTTAGTTTGTAGAAATAGTGTCAAGATATAAAGATGATTATATTCTCTATCTTTTCCAGCTATATGTTCTTGATGATACAAATTGTAGTCAACAAATATAAAATCTCTGCTGTCTTTTATAACGTCGTTGTCTTTATTGCTCTTATGGCTTTTTAATAAATTGATAAAACTTGTTTTACCTACTCCCCAATAACCAATAATCCCTATTGTTCTATAACTGTTCAATAGAGTATAAAAATTTTTTACATCTCTAGATCTATTCAATAAATCTTCACTTTGATTAGATATTGGATTGCGATTGCATTTTGTTTTATCATTATCATTATTATATTTATTTATTCTTAGCCAAGATATAACAAATTCTATTATGTGAGATATAGATGTAGATGCAATAAGTGTAATGAACAAAATAGCATTATTATTAGCAATTTTTATGATATCACTCAATATTGCTTTTAAATTCTCATCAGTCAAATTGTAATGATGCCATAGTAGATAAACCCCAACTAGAAAAATAACAAGAAATGGAATATAGTACAAGAATGAAGTGATAAATAGTGATTCATAGATCTTTTTATTACAATAAAAAACCACAATACCTAACACACCACCAAGTATATATGTCAAAGTCTTCGTTGAGGTATTAAAGACATCAGAATGGATTTCTTTTACTAAAAACTTACATAGATAAAGTGCTGTTACTAAGCACAGCATTTGTAGAATAAATAATATTATAGACTTTTTTATAATTATGAGCATTTTTTCACTTATCACTCCTATTTATTATTAGTTACATCTGGGCTAAATTATCTAATCGAGTTATAGTAATATATGGATGTACAGTCAAGCTAGCTTGTAAGCTTATCGGTAAAGATAGATGGTTCTTCGATAATTTTGATATGATGAAGATGGTATTGCTGATTTTTTTATTACGATATTTTTTGAGATATATATTAAATGCGTACTGATTGTCTATCTACTGTTTTCATAAGAATTTATATGTAATACATACATATCCTATACCTCATTTATTTATACAATTATTATATCATCTCTAGTGTTTTATAAAAATATCTTACTTAATTTGATGGCATATTATTGGGTTAAAAGATTATAAAAAGACTGGATAATAAATCAATAAACATAGATAATCATCAGTAATCAGTACAAGATTGAAGCAGATGCATCTCAATTAGTATATGCACGAGAGAGTAGTGAGATTTGGAATGAGTAAAAGTGGTATAACGAATGCTTATGCAGTCTACGTATCAAAAAGATGTTTCGCTATAAAAAAATATAGATAAGCATCTGGCTTTTTATGAATGGATAACACATCTTTCAGTGAGGGGAAAATATAGCCAAAAATTATAAGACTATAGGAGGATTGGGGATTGAGAAAAGGCTGGCTACATATTAGCTGCATATTGTAATATCTCGCACTTGCTCACCAAATCTTGCTCTAATATCACATAGTATAACATAGTTATATAAAGAAGATATTCTTTATTTATATGATAAAGTTATATGACGATTATATGGAGTAATAGCGATTTATTTCATAGTTAATTTTCATGTTAACATTCATCTTTATTTGTATTTTTGCCTATAACTTTTTTATTAGATATACTTTATTATCAGAAGAATATTCTATTTTTCCACTTAGCTCTAATTCTAATAATAGAAAATCTATTACATTTTGTGGAATATGATTTAATTGAGAAATTATTTCGTTTAATTTTGTTGGTGAATATGAAAGTTTAGTGAGCAAGCATTTGCGAAAATGAGCGATTTCATCTGTTTTATAAGTATCTAGAGTTTCTATTTGTCGATTTTTGTAATGAGAACTTGTTTTATCAGATTCATAAAGCATATCTTCACTACTATAAAATTTATTTAATAAACTATCTACTTCAACAAGTATATCTTCGGCGTTTATGACAAGTATAGCGCCCTGTTTTATCAAAGCATTAGTTCCATTGCATCTTGGATCAAGCGGAGATCCTGGAACAGCAAATACTTCGCGTCCTTGTTCTAATGCCAGTCTTGCTGTAATTAATGTTCCAGACCTCTTTGCAGCTTCAATGATTGCCACTCCTATCGATAATCCCGAAATAATCCTATTTCGTTGCGGAAAATATTTGGGTATGATTGGTGTTCCTATAGGATATTCTGTCATCACTACTCCATCTTTGTAAAGAATTTCATATAATGCTGCGTTTTCTGTAGGATAAATAACATCTATACCACCAGCAATCACGCCTATAGTACCATATTTTGCTGCACCCATGTGAGCGGCTGCATCAATACCGCGCGCAAGTCCTGAACTTATGATGTAGCCTTTTTGGGCTAATTCTGTTGCAATATTATATGCAATAGTGCATCCGTTAGTAGAAGAATTACGTGTCCCTACTATAGCAATAGAAGGTTTTTTTAGAAGATCAGCATTTCCTTTTATAATAATCGCTGGAGGGTAGTCTGGGATTTTTTTCAATATACTTGGATAATCATTTTCACATGATAATATTATTCTAGCTCCGGCTTTTTCTGTTTTTTCAATTTCTTTTTCAATAGAATTTTCAGATGCAATTTGCACATGTTCTAATTTTCTACCTTGCTTTATCAAATTTGGTAATTCAGACAGAGCTATTTCTGGATCTGAAAACATCTTTATAAGTTTTATAAAAGCTCTTGGTCCCACATTCTTTGTGCGCGCAAGTTGCAGCCACTTTACCCTAAATTTTGTGGAATTAATATTACTAGGTTTAAATGATGAGAATAGATTATGTGCCATGATTTTTTTATTTTACATGTAATTTTAATTTGATGTATGAGTGAAAAAAATAAATGAGTCAATTATTGTGTGAAAAAAAATGCACATATGTTATATTTATATTAAATATATTGCAAAACAACTGTAAAATGAGTGATATCTTAATGATTTTAACAGCGCATAGATAAAATCAAGTAATGTACTAACTATGTTATTTAGAGAATATTTTATGATAAAAACATTAGATAATGCTATATGGGGAATCTGGTAGAGGATTTTATTTAAATCTCTTCTCATATTACTAAAGTCTATGTTTTTAGGTTATAGCAAATATGTTATATGTAATAGCTTATTATAAAAATTGATATATGTTAATCATAGCAATTTCACTTATTAGTGTATGATTGGGTACAATATCAATTAGTTGATTATTATAAAAGTTATAAGAATAAAATGTCTTACACAAAGCCTAATATTCTGAAAGATGTTATACGTACTTTTGGTGTAGTTTTTGGTGATATAGGTACAAGTCCTATATATACGATGCCTGTTATTTTTATGTTCACTCCCATTACGTTAGATAATGTTCTAGGTATTGTCTCTCTTATAATTTGGACTTTGATACTTATTGTTACTATGCAATATGTGTGGTTAGCTATGAGCTTAAATTGTAATGGAGAGGGTGGTACTATTGTACTACGTGAAATGTTATTACGATTAGTAATGCGCCGTGAAATATCTGTAAAAATTGTTGCTATACTTTCTTTTATTGCTATATCACTAACAATTGGTGATAGTATTATAACGCCAGCAATAAGTATATTGAGTTCTGTAGAAGGATTATCTTTCATCCCGAATTTAAATATTCTTTCTCGAACAACGATTGTAATGATTGCGTGCGCTATAATTGTATTTTTATTTTCTATACAAAATAATGGAACAGAAAAGGTTGGTAATTTTTTTGGCCCTATAATGTTAATATGGTTTCTATCATTAGCGATATTGGGAATATTACATATTATATCGCGTCCACAAATACTATTAGCTTTTAATCCGATATATGCAATTCAGTATTTATTTAAATATCGTATTGTAGGTTTTTCTGTGCTTGCTAATGTAATCTTATGTGCTACAGGCGGAGAATCATTATTTGCTGATATGGGTCATTTTGGGCGTAAATCCATAACTTATGGTTGGACTATAGTTTTTATTGCTCTGATACTCCATTATATGGGGCAGGGCGCATTTTTATTGTATAGTGGCTGTTCAACTAATTTATTTTTCTCAATGGCATTTGCCTTAATATCTAAAATGTACCCATTGTTTTTGGTACTTGTTATGCTAGCAACAATGATTGCCTCTCAAACTGTTATCAGTAGTTTATATTCTATATGTTTTCAAAGTATTAATAATAAATTGATACCAAGAATGAAGATAAGATATACTTCATTGCATCACAAATCGCAGATTTATATACCATTCATTAATTGGTTTTTAATGTGCGCTATTATTCTTGTAATAATACTCTTCAAATATTCGTTAAAATTAACTGCTGCATATGGTTTCGCTATGTCTGGTACGATGACGATAACTAGCATATTCCTGACATGGATATTTTTTATAAAGCGTCAGTATTTGTTGTTTGTTTTGGCTATATTTATGGTTATAGTCGATTCTACTTTTTTTCTTTCTGGATTAGGGAAATTAACTCAAGGTGGGTATTGGTCTTTAGTATTCGCTTCTATTCCATTTTCTATTATTACTTTGTATGTTAGTGGCCAGCATCGTTTATACAAACATACAACTCCAGTGACAATGAAATCTTTCATCAATACATTTAATGATGCGTATAAAAAATATTTGAAAATTCGTGCTACCGGTGTTTTCTTAGTACGTGATAGTTTTAAGCTTCCAGTATATGTGCATAATACGATAATAGTTAATAAGATCATATATCAAGATAATATACTGGTTTCTCTAAGAAAGCATGATCACCCATTTGGTTTGGAATATGATTTTGAGAATGATCTTACCGATGGATTACGTCATTTCGTGATTAGTGTTGGATATATGACATTTGCTAATATAGAGAAGATTTTTTTAGAAGTTGGAATATTTCCTGTTGCTATTTTTTATGGTATAGAGGAAATAGAAACAAATAATTTTTTTTGGCAAATATTTGCACTTATAAAAAAAATTGCTCCTTCTTTTGTAAAATTTTATAATTTACCTACAGAAAAACTTCACGGAGTGATGATGAGTACAAAAATATAAATAAAACCAACTTTAGGAAAAGTTTAGTGGACTTATTCCCAAAAGCTTTTTATAGGTAAAACAATTATCATTTAGTGTGAAGTTATATTGAATAATGTTTTGCGTACATTTATTAGTAGATATTTTGATGTATGTTTTAATAATATAATTCAAAACATATATTCAAATTTTAAATGAATATAAATATACTTAGTCTAGTTTTATTAATTATTATGCTGGATAATAAAAAAAGATATGTTAAAGTTGCTCATACTGATTGGATTAAGTAGCTTTGGTATTATAATAGTGTTTATTATTTCACTTTATTGGATGTTTTAAATAGATGTGTACAGAAAATATTAATCGTCGTGGTCTTATGTTTGTAATTTCTGCACCATCTGGAGTTGGGAAAACGACTATTATAAAATTATTGTTAAAACATGATAAGCATTTGATTGATTCTGTATCTGTTACTACTAGGACTCCTAGAGCTTATGAACGTCATGATATTGATTATATATTTGTAACAAAAAATCAATTTCAGACAATGAAGGCAGAAGATAGATTTTTGGAATGTGCAGAAGTATTTGATAATTATTATGGCACTCTTAAAAGTAGTGTAGAACCAAATCTTGTGGAAGGTATAGATGTAGTTTTTGATATAGATTGGCAAGGGCGAAAACAGCTTGTGGATGTGATGAAAGATGACGTAACTAGTGTATATGTATTGCCTCCTTCAAAACAAGAATTGCTTAATCGACTTAAGATGAGAGAGAAATTTATAAATGAACAAATTAAAAAAAGATTAGAACTAGTAAATTTTGAAATGAACCATTGGCACGAATACGATTACGTAATTATTAATAAAGATATTGAAGAAACAGTGGAAAAATTATTAGTAATATTACGTGCGGAAAGATTGCGAAAAAATAGAAGGATTGGTCTTTCAAAATTCGTTGACTTATTGATGAATGAAAATAATTAAGCCTTTTTATTTTAGTACAATAAATGAGTCACTTATGACAGATAAAACAATATAAAGCTTGCGATAAAAAGTATTGATAAAAGTATGATAAGGGGACCTTTTTTTTACATATCTGTTTTGTTATTTATGTACTTCTTGTATATAGGAATTTGCAATTTTACAATTGGCAGCGCAATGGCATATAGTGCAGAGGGTAAAATATCTGCAACCGATAATGACATGCATTCATATAATGAACAGTTAAGGCACTTTCATAAGGAAAGTAGTGGCATTAAAAATGGCGCTTTTTATAATACAGCTAAAATTTTAGTTATTAATACAAGAAATGGCAAAAGTAATACCATCACTGTAAAGACTGAGAGTGATGCGAATGTTTTTAAAGAATTAAGCATCAATCTCCAAGTGTGCTGGTCACAGAGCGATAGTAGTTCATTGTTTCCAGAAAGCAAGGCTTTACTTGAAATTTATGATATAAAAGAAAGGAATATAGTATTTTCTGGATGGATATTCGCAGCAAATCACAGTATAGCACAACCTTTCTATAAAGGTTATTTATTTTTCCTTGTCAGATGCGTGCTATGATGTTACAATCCTCGCTTATTGCAAAAAATTTAAAAGATGTGATTTATATTTATATTTTAGCGCGATTTTTTCGTTATAGTGTTTTTTTATTTATTATTTATTCATGTATTTCATGTATTTTTTATTAGTTTTTATTAGTTAATAGTAACAAAAATAATGATAGAAAATGCAGCAAAAAATCAAATTCTGGTACTGAATTTTGGTTCACAATTTACTCAGCTTATCGCGCGTAGAGTAAGAGAGTTATCGGTTTATTGTGAGATAATGAGCTGCGATGTTGATGAGAATGAGATATTGAATTTTTCACCCAAAGCTATAATCTTATCAGGAGGTCCAGAGTCTGTTTATTGTGATGATTTTCATAAAGTCCCTGATATAGTTTTTAAACTCCAAGTTCCTATATTAGGTATATGTTATGGACAGCAATTAATGTGTGAAACTTTTGGTGGTATTGTATCACCAGCATCATGCAGAGAATTTGGTAAAACTGAGATAGAAATAGTACGTGATTCAAAACTCATAGATGGTGTATGGGATATTGGATCTAAACAAATAGTTTGGATGAGTCACTCTGATTTTATATCCTCTATACCACAAGGATTTCTACGGATTGCAAAAACTAAAAATTCTCCATTCGCAATAATTAGTAATGAAGAGCGTAAGCTTTATGGATTACAATTTCATCCAGAAGTGACTCATACCAGTGAAGGTAAGAGAATTATAGAGAATTTTGTATTAAAAATTGCTGGCTGTAAACCAGATTGGAGTATTTCTTCCTTTATAGATGTAGAGATTGAAACAATAAAACAGACTGTGGGAGATAAAGGACTTGTTATATGCGCTCTTTCTGGTGGTATAGATTCTGCTGTTACTGCAGCGTTAGTAAAAAAAGCTGTAGGAGAAAGATTAATTAATATTTTCATTAATACAGGTTTATTGAGAGAAAGTGAGCACGAGCAAATTTTATCTACTATGCGTGATATATGTGGATTTAAGGTGATCTACATAGATGCTAGTAAACGTTTCTTATCAGTCTTAAGCAAAATAACTGATCCTGAGGAAAAACGTAAAATTATAGGAAAAACTTTTATAGAAATTTTTCAAAGTGTCACAAAAGATTATATTCAATCTAATAATCAACGCACAGAAGATAGTATCGATATATCAAAGTTAAGTTATACACAAGAGTTTGAGCTTGATGAAGAAAGTATTAATTATATAAAACAAATCAAAGATGATGTAAGATTTTTAGCGCAAGGAACTATCTATCCAGACGTGATAGAATCTTCATCAAATATTATGAATAATTCTTCAAATGAAGTCACTATAAAGTCTCATCATAATGTAGGAGGCTTGCCTAAGAATCTTGCGTTCAAATTAGTAGAGCCTATTAAATTTTTATTTAAAGATGAAGTTCGTACCCTTGCATCTATGTTGAATTTACCAGATGAGATTATAAAACGACATCCATTTCCTGGACCAGGTCTTGCAATTCGTATATTAGGAGAAATTTCTAAAGAAAAATGTGATATTCTACGTAAAGTTGACGCAATTTTTATTGAAGAATTAAGTAGGCTTAATTTATATAATAAAATTTGGCAGGCATTTGCTGTGTTACTTCCAGTAAGGAGCGTGGGTGTTATAGGTGATGCAAGGCATTATGGTTATGTATGCGCTCTGAGGGCAGTGACTTCTTTAGATGGTATGAGCGCAGATTTCTTTGAATTTGATATTACTGTATTGGGCAATATAGCAAATCGCATTATCAATGAAGTTCATGATGTTGGAAGAGTGGTATACGATATTACGTCAAAACCCCCAGCCACTGTAGAATGGGAATGATTTAATATCATTTTTTTACTTACTCACATCAAAAGGTGAGTTGAGTATATTTGCTTATAGCATAAAGAATGGAAATGTAGCTCTTGAGGATAAAAGTGTATACCGTGAGTTGTGTGGTTATCTTGGGAGCATTATAGCCAGTGTAAAATGGATATATATGGGTTAAAATCCGTACATAGTACAACACTATACTTGCTTCACCAAGAGAGGAGAAATTAAAATGGTCACTCATAAAAACTTAAAATTTGGAGTTTTGAAATTAGAAGATGGTCATTGCATTAAAGTATGGTTAAAGGCTATAGAATTTCCTATGCGGTTGACAAAGAAGATTTTCATAAACGAGAATCGAAGTAAAGGCATTTTTTATATATCGCGTTTAATAATATGGGCCAAAGTGGAGAAACCCTATGTATGATTTATCAAAGAAGGTGGAAATAGAGCTATTATCACCATAAAACAAAATACATCTCTTGGCAGGATCGCCTACCAAGAGCTTATTATCACAAGCAAATCATATATTTGCTTCATTGATAACATTTTGCAAATTGGAATTTTTGAAAACGAAGATGTGCATGAATCACTTTGGAATAAAGTATAAAATTCTGTTAAAAGTTAATAGTGCTGCATTTATGGAATTTATAAATTTGAAACAAAACTATGTTTTTGCTTAAGGTGAGTGAATTATTTGATAAATAGTGAAAGTGGGAGATTTAAAGATTAAGATTTGTAAGATCTTGCTGCACTTAAGAATAATCGATAATGGGAAATAGGTCAGAACGGACTTTTGGATATAAATCCCTATAGAT
>NZ_JAJBJC010000358.1 GCF_021811825.1 Candidatus Anadelfobacter sociabilis
CAAAATGATTGATAATAAGGAGTGATTGTTTTAGAGTGCTACGGTAGATAAGTAAAGAGATGCTAATGATGTTAAATGAGAGAAAGTATCCAATAAAAGAAGAGAAATTTAAAGAGCTAATATATCCGTTTTTAAAAGAGACAAAGCAAAAGATGGGGAGGCCAACTAAAGTAAGTCATTACAAATTCTTTTGTGGAGTTCTATATATTCTAAGAACTGATGTATCATGGAGAGATTTACCTGAGGAATATGGTAATTGGCACACTGTATATACCAGATATAAGAGATGGAGCGATAATGGTTTTTTTTGGAAGTTATTGTATTATTTGCAAAGTATGAAGGAGGTACTGCTTGATATAATATTTGTTGATGGCTCTATCATACCACTACATAGACACGGAGGTGGAGCTTTAAAAAAATAAAGGTATTCAATCAAAAGGGAGAGGTAGAAAGGGCTTGGGTACTACCATGCACGTTGCTATCAGCGACAATTCATTTATTGCATGCAAATTATTTCCAGCACAAAGACAAGATTGCAAAAGCTTTGAAGATTTTGAGCAAGAATTA
>NZ_JAJBJC010000359.1 GCF_021811825.1 Candidatus Anadelfobacter sociabilis
ACTGGCTTACTTATGGATCTAATTTTGACAGTGTACCTGAAGCTATGCTAACACTTTTTGTACTTTCAAGTCAAGAAAATTGGCCTACATTAATGTATCAAGCCCAGGACTCAACTGGAGTTGAATCCGGACCTCAACAAAATGCAAGCTTTTATCTGTGCTTTTATTTTGTAATATTTATGATTGTTGGAAACTTCTTCTTTTTAAACTTCTTTGTTGGTGTTATTTTCCTAAATTTTGAGGAAGCACAAAAAGCAGAAAAAGATTCGTTTTTCTTAAATGACAAACAAATAAAGTGGATTGATATGATGAAGATGATTGTATCTGCAAAGCCTGACATTGAAACTATTTACATCCCTAAAAATAAATTTAGAAAATTACTTCATCACATAGCAACATCAAATTATTTTGATATCTTTATTATGATTTGAATTGTTCTTAATATCTGTTTATTAATCTTAGAATCCTAGATACTCTAAGGACTCTTAATACTCTTGCTAATTGAGGTCCGACTCTGAGCATTGAAAGAGAGCTAGATAAAAGAGATGAAAATAATATTTCAAC
>NZ_JAJBJC010000125.1 GCF_021811825.1 Candidatus Anadelfobacter sociabilis
TATTTGAAAAATTACAAACCAGAGATATTTTTATAGTAAGTGAATTATCAAGACTTGGTAGAAGTTTAGGACAAATCATCCAGATCATAGATAAATTGCTAAAAAATGAAATAAAATTTCTAGCACTAAAGGAAAACATCATACTGGACGGAAAACAAAGTATACAAAGCAAAGTCATGGTTGCTATGTTTGCTCTCTTTGCTGAAATTGAAAGAGATTTAATATCCGAGAGAACGAAGCAAGCACTCACCATAGCTAAACAGAGGGGAAAAATATTGGGAAGACCAAAAGGATTATTCGGCAAATCTAGATTGAATGGTAAAGAAAAAGAAATCAAAATGCTTCTTGGTAAAAAAGTTTCTAAATCATCCATAGCTAAAATTATGGATATTTCTCGAACAGCCCTATTTTGCTTTGTCAAAAGCAGAAATTTAGAAACTAAACAACGATTGATCAGAAACTAGAGGGATCCGTTCGGACGATTTATGTAAGAATCCCCAATTTGAGAAAGAAATAAAGCTCTGGAAAATTGCAATTCATTTTATTGATGACTTTCTATTATCAAATTTTCCTAATAATTACTTATTGATTGTTATTGTTCTACTACTATATACTCCTATTGAAGTATTTTTAACGAATAGATACCAACATAAGACCAAATATGCCAAAGGAATCGAAAAGTGCAAAGTTACATCATTATATTCCTCAATTCTATTTAAAGGGATTTTGTGATGATCAAAGAAAAGCACAGCTTTATTGTGTAGATAAGAAAGCACGCAAGTCGTTTATAAGCAATGTGAAAAATATCGCATCAGAAAAAGACTTTTATAAAGCGGACATTCCTAATAACCCAGGTATTTACGAGAATGCTTTAGCTGCGGCAAAAGCAGAACATTCTAAAGTGCTAGAACAAATTAACAAAACATCTTCTTTATCAAATAATCTTGACCAGTTGCTATCTTTTATTGCGTGGCTTTATGTATCTAACCCAGGAATAGAAACACTTTTGATGGAGCAATCAGCCAAGTTAATAAAATACTAATGACAATGTACCAAGCACTATATGATCAAGGAACACTTGCTGAGCCAGTAAGATCAAAATATGAGGAATTGCTTAATAAACACCCTGATTTTTTAGAGGAGGAGCAGAATGATGAATATAAGGTAAATTTTACATCAGGTTCTTACTTTCAAATGGCAATAGACACTCAGCAAGAAGTTTATAAACATCTAAATTTACGTAAATGGATATTACTGAAAGCTCCTGAGGGAAGTTTGGGATTTATTACTTCTGACAGGCCTGCATTTTTAGCATATGAGACTAAAAATAATGTACCGCTAGGTCTTATACATGAAAAAACCATCTTGTTTTTTCCTATTTCTAATAAATTATTAGTAGCAGGATCTTTTGAAAACCAAATGACTAGAGTGACAATAGATGCAACCGAAGGGTTAATTGCTACGTGTAATACCTATACTATAGGGTATGCTAATCAACAAATTTACGCTTCTAGTGAAGATTGTCGCTTCATGTCTTACAATAATAAGACAAAAACCGTGATTGTTCAAAGCTTAACAGCGCTCTACAATCATAACAAATAGGTGATTAATCCAATAACACTGAGGTATAGCTTAAAAGAGCACAGAAGGTTGAGAGTAGGAGATTACCGTATAGAGTAGTATTTTGCATAGAAAATGAAGGTTGCGCAGTTATCATCATCGCTATAAAATACAGAAAAGATATTTATGAGAAGTAGATCTCAAATACCGCAAGATGTTGCCAGACAAATGTAGGACAAAATTTCTATTTTGACCTACGTTACATCTAAATCTCGAGCGAAGAAGAAAAACTATTTTTTGTTCTTTTGTCACAAGATTTATTATAGATTTAGTCTCTTGTATTGCAATGTCATTTCTTGACATATGATGTGATGCGTTGTATCATTTATTCATAATGATACAACTAGTAAAGGTAAAAATTATGTCTACACAAATATCTATTAGATTTGATGAAGAAATTAGAAAAAGATTAGAGAAAGTCTCTTCTGATAGTGGAAGATCAGTTTCTCAAATTATAAGACAATGTACGGTGGATCATTTGGAAGATTTAGAAGATATCTATGACTCTCTGAGACGTCTTGAAAAAGGTGAAGCATCTTATAGCTTATCGGCTATTAAGCAACAAATGTTAAATAACAAATAAGATGCAATGGAAAATTGAAATCTTGGAAAGTGCCATTAAGGAATTGAAAAAACTAGACAAAAGTGTCGCTCTAGAAATTATTAATTATTTTGAACGAAAAATTAGTAATGCTTCAGATCCAACTATTCATGCAAAACCTTTAAAACATCATTTATTTGGTTTTTGGAGAATGAGGATAGGGGACTATCGTATAATCTTTCGAATTAATGTAACTGAAAAATTAATACAAATTACTAAAATTGGTCACAGAAAAGATATCTATGGGAAGTAGGGTTCAGTTTCAGTAAGTGTATAAATTTCTGAGATAGGTTATATTAATAATAATATGATTTTTTAAAAGGAAAAACATGAGCAATACAAATCAAGAAAAGATAAAACGGGCAGTAGAGTTACTTATAGATAAAGATACCGAACTAGCAAGTTTTTTTGCGAGAGACGGGAACGCTCTAAAGGAGCTAACTAAGAATTTATTTGAGAGAGCCTTTAAAAGCGGAGATAAAAGAGCATCTTGGCTATAGTAGATATGGCAGAGCGGATACGGAGAACAGCAGGAATGGGGTCGGTAAGAAGAATCTAGTTACTGAGAGCGTGGTACTAGAGTTTGAAGTGCCACGAGATAGAAATGCTAAATTTGCACCTGTGTTAGTACAGAAGCGTCAGACTAGGATAGATGGGTTAGATAAGAAGATATTATCACTATATGCCAAAGGGATGAGTGTATCTGATATTAAGATACAGATTCATGAGCTGTATGGAGCTGAGATAAGTGAAAGGCTTAGTCAGTAGGGTGACAGATACAGCTAAAGCGAGATAAAAATGGTATACGGCAGGAATGTGATATGATATGATATGATATGATATTATTTAATTATCAAGAATTAAAGTAATATCGGATGACGTATCCAAGTAGTTTTCGCAAGA
>NZ_JAJBJC010000360.1 GCF_021811825.1 Candidatus Anadelfobacter sociabilis
GAGTATGGAATGATAAATTTATTGTATCAAATTTTATGACAGAAAGCATAGAATCTCAAAAAAGTCCCAAAAATTTAAATACTCATAATTATAATTATGAAAGATTTAAGAAAACTTTAAAAAATTTGATATGCGCTACTAATAATATAAAAATAGGACAATTATCATATGGTCTCGATGATTTCACTATTGCTATAGATGCCCCTTGGGGCGCGGGGAAGAGTTTCTTAATACATGATTTTCAAGAATATATTAAAAACGACAAGAATATAAAAACAGTTATTTACAATGCATGGGAAGACGATCAATCGCAAGATCCTTTGTTTGGATTAACTATGAGTATTATCAATGCTTATAGTAAAAAAGAAGGGGAGAGAATATCAAAAATAGTAAAAAGTTTATTAAGATGTGTGTTAGTACAAGGCATATCACTTATAAAATATTACTCTTACGGTAGTATAGATATGCGAAATATATTACATGAAATACAACAAGAGTGGAACAATAACACAAAGGATTATATAGCAGAATTTCAAGATAAAAACAAAAA
>NZ_JAJBJC010000126.1 GCF_021811825.1 Candidatus Anadelfobacter sociabilis
TCAAGCACAAATTTAAATTTTTCTAGTTCTTGAGTTTTCTTTTTAAGTTGAAATATTCTGTTTTCTTTATCTGCTATAGTCTTTTTACGTTCTACAATCTCATTAAGCTGATTTTCAATTTCACTTCTAAGAGTTAGTTGCTTTTGAATTTCGCTGTTTAAATTGTCTTGCTTTTCTTTTATAGTTTGTTCATATCCTTCTTTTTCAGCTTTTGATTTATTATATTTTTCTGTTGTTAACGTAAGTTCTGCTTTTGCGTCCATTCCTTGTTTAGTAGTTTGATATAGTTGTGCTTTATTTCTCTCTTTTAATTGATCTATTTGACTCCAATACATACTCTCAAGCTCGTCTCTTTCTTTCTTATTTTCAATTTCCATACTTTTAATTTGATCTGTAAGTTTTCTGGCTGCATCTCTTATTTTATCAACTTCTTTATGATTATCTTCCTCTAACTTTTCAAGAGACTCATGATGCTGAATTTCTAATTCTCTAAATTGTTGCTCAAATCGACGTCCTTCTTCCTCCATTTTCTCGTATAGCTCTTGATATCTTAGCTTATCTTGCTCCTTCTTTTCATCAAAGTCTCTTTTTCTTCTGTCCATATCATCTTGATTGTTTCTATCTTTTTGTAAAATTTCATCATTATATCTTCTTTGCATATCTAGTATTTCTTGCTCGAGTTGTTTTCTTCTTTGCTCTGCTTTTCTTTTATTATCATCACGCTCCTCTATAAGCTTTGCTATTTTATTATTGCTAGCTTCTTCAAGTCGTTTTTGCTCTAATGCTTTGTGTTGAAGTAGCTGCTCATTTTCTCTTTTAAGATGATCTATCGCCTGTTGTAATTCACGTAGTTCTGATTTCTCAGTCAAGATCTCATCAAAATATTGAATAGTTGGTGCCTCTTTTTCTCTTTTCATAAGTGGATCTCTTAATTCTAATATAAAGAATGCTCCATCTTGTCCTACAGTAAAAAGAATGCTATTATCAAATGTCAATTTGATTCGTTCAATAGGAAGAGAATGTAGCTGAATATCTGCTGCTTTTTCCATACCAAATCTATAAATTTGAACCATTCCTGGTCTATCATCATCAGCTGTGCCAAGAATCATTCCCCTAGCTCCGTTAAGAAGTGCAACTTGAGAAAAGTTAATAAACGATTCATATCTCATACTTTCCTTTGCCTCAATAGGAAACTTTGCTTCCTTTTCTTGTTTTATTATTGCAGATACAGAAGCTTCATTTTTCTCTTCTTTCGATTTATAAGCAATCTCTCTAATTGTTTTGTCTGTACCTACAGCATAAAGACCTTGACTGCTTTGCATTTTAGATACACATGAGAAATTTGTACCTTTTCACTCAAAATAGTACTCTGGTCTTAAATTATTATTTAATACTCCATACATTGATTTTTCCATCCCATCCTGCTGAGATGAATCCACTATCGTCTTCAAACCATGATATACATCTTACTTTTCCATCATGTCCTTGAAATGTTAAGTGATGTGGATTATCTCCAGTATAAAAATTATAAACTTGAATCACATGTGAGTTTACTCAAGCAAATAAATGACCACCATTTGAAAACTGAATTTCTCTACATGATTTAATAGGAATTTCTTTAAATGTGTTTAGTTTCTTTTGAGAAAAGACATTCATCATTCTTACTTTATCTGTAAATCCTGCTACAATATGATAACCAGAAGGATGAAAAGCTACTCAGTAAACTTCATCTGGAAATCATTCACATATCTCCAGTTTTGGTGTTGAAGAATAGTTCCATATTCTTATAGTTTTATCAACTGAACATGTTGCAACCAATGTTCTTTTAATTCATGTATCTAATCCATTAATAGCCCTTGAGTGAAATGGATAAATCAGATATTCATATTTAACAGATGATTCGTTAATTTTCTTTTCAAGATTCATATTTACTTTCATTAGTTGATTGTTCTCAGTAGAGAAGACCAGTGTATCATCAGTACTCGACAAAGCAATATTTTTAATTCTTCATGACAATATAGATATTAGTAGAGATGGATATTTCTTTTCTTCCTTTATATCAACATTAGGCCATGTTGCAACATGAATGAATGGTTTCTTTGGTTCATCTGTTTTGCTAAAAACCATGATCTGTCCCGAGTCACCTGCAATCATTACTCCATTCGTATAGTTTATAATAGTTTCAATATAGAATCCTTCCCCAGGACTTCAGCTAAGCATCATCTTGTATTCTCCAGTTGATTCTAAATAAAGCATTTCTCCTTGATCAGTTCATATAATAATTTTTCCATCTGGAAGTCATGTGTGTCAAGTATAATGACTACTAATGTGTGACTCTTTCTTGGCAATTCCAGAATGTTCGGGTCTTATACCATTATCTTTAAGTTTGTAATATTTATAAACTCCATTTCCAATCACAATAATAGAGTTTGAATCTGAGCTAATAAAAGAAGCTTGATATAAAATTTGATCTTCAGAAATTCCAACTTTTTGAAATGCTATTCATTTCCCTTTATTCCATTGCCACAAAATTACCATTCCATCTTGACCATCTGTTAATGTTACTAAATGACTCTTTTCATTTTGTTGAGAAAAAGCAACTGAGATAAACTCTCTGTCTGTTACATTATCTGTAGTTAAAATCTTCCTTCTTTTACGTGTGCTTACATTATAAATGCAGCACACTGCTCTTTCAGCTCTTTCTCAAATTGCTAGATAAGTTTTTGTGTGTGAAAGAGCCATTGCAGAAATTCCTTCGCTTCCTTCAATTCAAGGAATATATTCTTGTGATTTATCATCTCCAATATTCAAAATAACTACGTTGTGACCTCATGGATATATTACTCTTTGATCATCAAGGAAAAAAAGGCTATTTTTAAGATCACCTTTGACTCCAAATGCAAATTTAGGAATTATCGCAATTGGTGGACTTTTATCCATTTTAAATTAATTCAAATTTTTTAGGAGATTTTTGATTGGTCTCTTTATGGAATTTCTCTGGGCTTAATGATTTCTTTGGATGAATCATCTTTTTGTCTCTAATTTTAGTAGCAATACTTATGACTTCTTTTAGATTTACATTAA
>NZ_JAJBJC010000361.1 GCF_021811825.1 Candidatus Anadelfobacter sociabilis
TGGTGGTAGTAATATATTAAATCATACTGTAATAGATGATAAGAGCATAAAACATTATGCAGAGTGTGATGCGTATAGATATGATGCACAAGGAATGGGATGTGAAGAAAGTTTTAATATCATCTATAACGAAAGTGTAGATGAGTTTTTCTAAAATTGTGTTAGTGACATCATTTCATTTATAATGCTTGTAGTATTTCAGTAAGATACTCAGTAAGATACTAAAGTACTTATATCCATAAGAAATTAGCACTATTTCTGAAATTAGTTAGAGTATTTCTCACCCCCAGTAGTGTATTATAAATCTTTAAACCCCACAATTTCACTATCTATCAGCTATATTATATTGTAACTATCATTCTACACATACTGTGTCGCAATTCTTGCTGTATATTTTTCCTTCCTCATATTTACCTTTATCAAATGACTTTATACAAAAAAACCTAACAACAGCATTAATCCAAATTATCAACTATTAAATTCCCACCTTACACACTCCTTGCCTTTTAAATATTTTTGTATAATACTCAAATGTCTATTTTTTCTG
>NZ_JAJBJC010000362.1 GCF_021811825.1 Candidatus Anadelfobacter sociabilis
TGGTTATGTATGAGGCAAAACTGATGAAAATCCAAATTATGGAACTACAAACTTTGACAGTATATTCTTTGCATTATTAACAGTTTTTCAGTGAGTGACATTAGAGGGATGGTCATATATAATGATGCAAATGCAGATGTCATTTGCAAACTATTCAGTTCTCTATTTCATGCTACTAGTATTTATTGGTGCTTTCTTTTTACTCAACTTAACATTGGCAGTTATTAACTCTAAATTTTCTGAAGAACACAATCTGAGAAAGAAATCTAAAATTTTTAAAGGAGCATCTGCAGAAGAAATTGCTAAAAAGAAGGAAAAAGATAAAATTAGAATTCAAAGGAAGATTAAGCCTTTCATTAAGAGAAAATTATTTAAAATTCTGAAAGACATCAGAAGTAGAATGAAAACAGAGGTTACTATAAATACAAAGCAAACTCGACCAACAGCAATTTCAGGAACATTCAAAAGAGATTTATTTAACGATATCAAGAAAAGTAATAAGACTAAAAGTAATAAAACTATGAAACACTTAACAATGTCACAAGA
>NZ_JAJBJC010000363.1 GCF_021811825.1 Candidatus Anadelfobacter sociabilis
TTGCATCACCATCTCCCAATAATCTTCTCCATATAGATTCTTTTGCAGGTTGAGGTGAACGAGGCTCCTCTGGAGGAAACACATCATTTATAGATTTGTATTTAAATTTTCAGTTTGTTACTCTTATCTTTTTAGTTTGATCTTTAATATCAGGATGCTTAGTAACCAGCATTACTTTCATTTGCAGTCTTTTTATTAAATCAACTTCATCTGAAGTTTGGACTTCATTATTTTTATCTTTTTGGTTTTCAATCATTATACTTCTTCTTAGTTGATCAATTAATTTCTTTCGTTCAAGTTCTTTCTTGACTCTTTCATCTTCTGATTCTTTAATCCTCAGATTACTATACTGATATTCATTTGGAGTAAAAATTTGAGGAGCTTCATCATTCTTGTTTTCTTCATTAACTTCTTTTATTTCTTCTTTTTCTTCTTCTCTATAAAGTTCTTCTTCATCAACCTTTATTCCAAGAAGTCTATCCTGCTCCTTTTTAATTCTCTCAGCTTCTTGTTTTGTTACAAATTTACTATTTCGTCTTCCTG
>NZ_JAJBJC010000364.1 GCF_021811825.1 Candidatus Anadelfobacter sociabilis
GAAATTTTGTTGATAGAAGGTTGATCGTACGCAATATGCGAATGCCATAAAGACTTATTATGGGGTGATAATACATATCTTCGTATTTCATGTTTCGCGTCAATTGTCCATTTTCGTTTATAGTAGAAGAATTACAATAATTAAGCAATCCACCTCTACTCATATCTTGTATTTTTTCTTTACTATCTATTAGCCAAAAATCATAATTAAATAACTTGTCTATAGCTTCTTCTATACTGTTACATCTCTCCATATCTTTTGCATCTTTTTCTATAAAAGGAGTTATGTCAGCGCAAGTCTCAATTAGTTCCCCATTCTTGTTTACATCAGCAACACATTCTCCTTTATATTTATTATATTTATGCATTACTTCCGGATTCTTTTGAAGAGATGGGTTGGCGTTCAAAATTTCTGCAAATCGATTAAAAGCTACTATAGGATTATCACTCAAGTCACAAATTTTCATCAAGATCTCAGCTTCTTTCTTATAGTACTCTTCTTTGGATAGTGCAATTTTATATGCTGGCAAAACCAGAGATT
>NZ_JAJBJC010000056.1 GCF_021811825.1 Candidatus Anadelfobacter sociabilis
ATTTCCGATAGTTTGGAAGTATAATGTTTTGATTATCACAATAAGCTATTAATTCTCTCACAGTATTGCATGGCTTAGGATAGAGTTTAATTATTTCTATGTATTGCTTTTATTTTGTTCTGATTTTCTTCAGAGTATTCATGATATTTGAGGTGATTTAAAATTATATTTTTTTGATAAAATGTTCGCGCTCTATTAATATTACGATATATCACTTGCCTATTATTGAAGTGTTTTTTTGCTATATAACGAACATCATTTTTAACATTATCAAATTTAATCTGAAAAAATCTGTGCTTGACTTTAAAATAACCTAATTGTAACATAAAAAATGTTTTTGTATTTTGAGTTTTGAATGAATCAAGTATTGTTCTTTCACATTCATCAAGAGTAAAGTAAATTTCTTTTTCCAATTTATTGAAGTCCAGAATATGATAGATATCAGAAATCTCACTTTCTGAAAGTAAATATACCTTCCTCTTGCTCATTTATCAGTTCAGTAAAATGCTGGCTAAACTTAACTGTAACGAATTGCAGAAAAAACACTGGATTTCAATTCAAATATAGTTAATAATCGTTATTAAATATTTCAAAGTTCATTTAAGCTATAAAACACAGTTATATTTTATAAATTACTTTATGCGATATGGATATGCACGTCTTTCTACAAAAGATCAATGTCTTGATCTTCAAATTGATGCACTGAAAAAATCTGGTTGTGAAAAAATTATCCAAGAAATTGCTAAAGGATCAAAACAAGACAGACCTGAATTAAATAATTTATTAGAAATTATTAAAGAGGGTGATTCAATTACAATCTCGAAACTGGATCGTTTGGGTAGATCACTTCATCATCTTGTAAAAATTGTAAATGACCTTAATGGTAGAAATATAGGGCTCATCAGTCTAAATGATCCCATTGATACAACAACACCGCAAGGGCGGCTGAAGCTTTATATAAACAAAACGAATTAACTTCTGATCAAATTGCCAATAAGCTCCAAATATTTAAGCCCACATTATATGAATATCTTAAACATAGAAATGTAAAAATAGGCCTAATTCAGCAGCATCCTCAGACCTAACAGTACGTTTGCGTCACTTCTTCCACATAGCGCCTATAACATTTCTTAAGAAATATATCATACTCACTTGAAGTTTGATGCTAAATAAAACACCTATGAAGATTGAGGATTGATGAGGTATTGATGTTTATAATATTGGTTTATCTGCACATCTACAACTTTTTGATGACTGTGATTTACATAAATGCTACCATAAATATATGAGAGGGAGATGATATGAAAAATCCATTCAATAATACTACTGTTTATTCTGTATAGGTATTTAAAGGGCTCTCAAATAATCTATTTAACAGGTATATCTTATGAAAAAAAACCCGACAAATCAGTTAAGCAATAACGGTAAATATGATATTATAAAAAAAATGACTAATCCACGTATACGAGCTTTAGGTATAGCTTTCTATTTTGATGAAGAAGCGAGAGTATTTGATCTATCAGATCTGGCAGGCGAACAGCGGTTAACTGATCAAGATGTACAGGACATAATATTCATACTACACGGTAATAAACAGATTGAAGAATTGAATTTATCTGGATTGCTAAATGGAGATGATCATATGGAACTTATAGCAAATGCTTTGGAGGATAATTCAAGCTTAAGAGTGATAAATCTTTCAAATTGCAATTTATCTAATAGAGGTATGGGATATTTGGCACAAATGCTTCTAAATAACAATAATATCAGGACTTTAGACTTGCATGGTAATCCTCTAAGATATGATATTATGCATCCTAGTTTATTACCTATACTTCAACAACATAGTGATGAGATTGAAAGCCTTAATTTATCCAATACAGGATTTTATGATGGGGGGCAATATGAAATGAAAGCTAGTTTATTTGATGCTATAAAAGATTGTAAAAATCTTAAAGAACTTGATTTAAGTTCAAATTGCTTCAAGAAAAAAAATCTAGATACCGAGTGGGATAAAGAATATAATGATGATCTCTCCTCTTTTCTAGAAATGCTACATTTTCTTAAAAATCTTGAAACATTGAATTTAGCAAATATTCACAATATAAATGCTGAAAAGCATCTTCCTTATATTTTCAGTGACATAAAACACGATAAACGAATAAAAAATCTCAATATGGAGAATTGTGGTGAAGATCCAATACATATTGCTGTTTTCGGTAAAACACTTAATAAATTAAAACTCACTAAATTAGAGAATCATGCTTCAATGAGGCTACAGAATCAAATTTCTGATAATGAATGTGCTATAGAGGAGCTTTCACTCAGTGACATGAGTGTGAGAGAAATTTCGATAGTACTTAAAAAATTATCGAAAAATACTAGCATTAAAAAACTTTCTTTGGGTATTAATTTAGATTTGAGTATTTCAATAGATGAAGAGAGTGAAAATTTAAGAGAGATTATTTCTCAAATAAACAAAAATACTAGTATAGAAGAATTAGAATTAGCACCAAAAGCGCCTCGTGATGTGGATTCTAATTTAGGATCAGATGTATTCAAAGCTAAGCGTCATATATTAAAAAACTTAACAGAAGAGCTAAAAAATAATAAAAGAATAAAAAAATTCTCGTTAAGATTATCAGAAAATGAGATTCGTGATATAAGTTATACAGACATAGCACATTTAATAAACAATAATCCGAACCTCGAATCACTTGCCTTGCCTTTAAGTCTTTTTGACTATTATGATGATGAAGGGGTGAAAAACATTTTTGATGCTGTAGAAAAAAATAGTACTATTAATGTTTTAGATGATAATACATCAACGCCAGACCAAGAGGCTATGAAGCTTGAGGTTGTGACAAGATTCATCAATCTTTTGAACAATAGAAAAACACCACTTAATTTAGTCTTATCAGGACCAACAGCAATTGTATACCTTACGGACTTGTATGATGCAATGGAACAAAATCACAATATTACATGTAGTTTTCATGAAAAAGATATTTACAAAGCGATTATTCATGATATAGAACGAAGGATAAAGGCTATAGTTGTAGCTGCTGATGAAGCAAGAAAGGCTACAAGTGGGTTGTCAAGAAAGTCGATGGATGATTTTTACGCAGAACAGAAACAAGACCTCGAACAAATATTGCGTGATATTCCTGCGACAATGGATTTGATGATCAGACGTTCTAGGAAAAATGTTTTAAAGAATTATGAGGAGGGTATTATTATGGCGAAAGAGGCATGGGATAATATGTATCCAGTGGGCATTGCCAGAAATGCGCGGGGGCAATATGTCCATCCTTCTGATGTAGCAGAGATTCGCAATCCTATCAAACGTAAGATTGTTAAAATACCTCAAAATTATTCAAATGATTACATCAGTACTAATGACATTAATACTACATATTGGTATTCTGAAAATGATATTGGTATGATTATTGGACGAAGCTTGCAAGGGTTAGATAGTAATGTTGTATTTAGTGTACCGGGAGAGGGCAGTAGTGTTACAAGTATTACACATGGAAATAATGGTACTCAGTATGATAATGTTCATGTTATGCGCAATGATGGAACGCTCTTTACAAATGGGAGAGGAGAGAGTTTTTCAATCTTTAGAGGGGCGCTAATAAGAGGGCAGGGTGTAGATGCGGTAAATGCACGAGAGGAACTTATCAGAAATATACAACAGTCTGCGAACTTTGCTAGTGAGCACGGTGCTTTGGATAATCATATCATGCTGTTTCCTTATAATACTAATGGGCATTGGGGACTTGGAAGAATAAGTGTACAAAATAATGCTGAAAATGGTCTTACTGCACGTATTGAAATATATGACCCACTTGGTAAAAATGCTGGACAAACAGTTGCTGACGAATTGAATACTACACTCAATGATGCATTATCAAATAATAATCCTGTTAGATCTATTACGTCCATCGTAGTAGAAAATGCTGGTAAGGTAAAACAACAAATGGATAGTGCGTCTTGTGGAGTAATTACAACAGAGAATGCTATCGCAATGCTAACAGGAGACTATGAGATACTTAGTAGACAATATTTGGCAGGTGCACGTGATGCGAGAGCGGCGCATATTGGGATAGCAGATGATGTGTATTTTTCACTAAATCAGGCTGCAAACATAGATTATCGTGCTCAATTAGAAGCTAATGATGTAATTGATAATGTGAGAGTAGAGAGTTTAGTAACTATAATCGAAGATCAATTCTTGCCTCACTATACAAGTAATCAAGGCAGTATAGAAAATTTTGAACAATATATCAGAGATCAAGTTAGATCTTTTGTTGTAAATAATCGTAATAACATAAATGATGAGACAACACAGATAATTAGTAGGTTATTTATTGATTCTAACGCTAATGAGTTAGCATTCAATGATGATGGAATAAATCATCTAAGTAGAGCTGTAAAAGTGGTATTTGAAAAACAACAAGAGTTGAATAAACAAAAAGATTTACAGAACAAGCTTCCAATAAAAACTGAACGTTTAGATAGCTCTTCTGGTCATAAAGAAGAGAGTAAGGGGCCATCTCAATTAAAGAAACATCAGAAAAAATTTGTAGATGTAGTAAACTCTTCACGTGAAGCAGAAAAAGACAGAGGCAAAAGATACGATATGTGAATCAAATAAAATCTTCATGTGACAGAAGTAATAGTAATGATA
The DNA here is from genome assembly GCF_021811825.1 of Candidatus Anadelfobacter sociabilis. Classification (GTDB taxonomy): domain Bacteria; phylum Pseudomonadota; class Alphaproteobacteria; order Rickettsiales; family Midichloriaceae; genus Anadelfobacter; species Anadelfobacter sociabilis. Next base: position 4,694 of record NZ_JAJBJC010000056.1, read on the forward strand.
GTAGTAGATCGATATAGTGAATTAGAGAATATATTAGAAGAGATAATATGTATTATCACAAATCTTTTCAATAAAATTACTTTATTTTATTCTTTATATTAGGTTTTAAAATATGCTTTTATTACATTATTTCTAATACAAATCTGCAAGTTGTATCTAATAGTGGCGCAAAGTATAAGTTAAAGATATTAACATTGATATTTTGTATAATAAGTTATGATGATGTATCGATTACAGCAAGATGCACAATAATTTATAAAGATACTAAGTATGTTGATCATATATTGAAAAAAGAAAGGTTCTTACACCAAACAAAGAGAGTGCTTTAGAAATATGTTGAAGATATAAGAAGATTATATAATATCCAGTATATGCTATATACTGGATATCGAGTAAAAGATGTATAAATTGATTATAAAAATTTGTTACAATGATAAGATCTAATAGAATAGCTACTTAAAGCACTTTCACATTACATATAAAGTAATCAAAAAATTAATTAAAAAAACACACAATACTCTAAACTTTGGTTAAAATAATATAGAGAGATATTAGATAGTTTTTTTATTGTAGAATTTTTCTTGCCAGATGTTTTTGTATGATAAAAATAATATATTTTTGTCAATGAGCCATATGTGGAATTATAAGAAATAATTTCATTGACTAATAATCTAACAGCTTGAGCACTAACATTATTATCAACTATTCTTTTGTCTTTGAAAATGTCATGATAAATTTGACGTATTGCCCCCGCAAGTAATGATAGCTTAGTTCTATTTCTTGCCGATTTGATTGCTTGTCTTAGCTTAAAATCGTCAATAAAATTGAGAACATGAGTATTTTAAATATCTTGTTATATTCATAGAGAGCTGCGTTAAAACTGATGTAGCTACGATGAGTTGATAATGTTCTTATCAAGATGTCTTGAGTACTTTTTTGTAAAAGTAATGAAAAACTTTAATAATCTATTTTTTATTTGCTTTAATGGGGTTTATATTGATTTTAGTTTTTGGAGATATTAAACCACTATAACCAGATCTTTTTCTTGCAGAATATATATCGTGAGCTGCTGCCTAATATCTTTAATACTAGATAAATAGCCTGTATCAATTGAATCGAGTCCTACAAAATTAATAGGATTGAGCGAATGATTATCTCCAGTAACAAAATTAATCTCAATATCTGATTTGTTACCACGAATTAAATCATATAACTTACGACCCTCATACTTGTTTAATCCTATAGTTTTAGCATTGACCACTACATGTTAGAGAGAAGCGAAAGTATTGAAATACCAGTACCATTACCTGTGTATTTAATAAAAAAAACTTGATTGCAAAGTTATATTAGTTGATCTGTGTTTTTTACCATCAGCACCTACTAGGGTTTGACCATCTAAAAGATCCAAGACTTTAAATATTGTAAGTTTATTGAGATAATTAGAGCAAATATCATTACCTGCAAGAGTTTCGAATCTAATAAAATCAGTTCTAGTTGAGCGTAATAAATTGAAATTTAAATCAGAGATCTCTGACATATATCCCATACTTATACCAAAGGCTTCTGATAAGAAACAAGCTCTAAGAGCTGTGAGATTTGGTTTTTGGCGTTTAATATATTTAGGTTTAATATGGTTAAATCCTTCTCATAAATTCATCTTATCGCCAATAAATTTCAATAAGTCAGCGATTTCTATTTTAGGTAAATTAACAAAAAAACCATCAGATATTTGCTCTTTTTGTCTCATAGATTAAGTTCCAAGATCAGCTACCATCTTCATTAATACTAATCTTGATATGTTTATTAGCACTAGATTTAATATTAGCATTTGTTCTTATTAATGCTTTATCTAAATCTTCCATAGCATCATCAAGTCTTTGATCACAGTAATTACGGATTTTGTAGTAACCAAATTTCTCAGCAATCTCTAGCGACTTCTCGATATTGTTTTCTGGTATTAAATCAAGGTCAAAATCTTTATAGGCCTACTGGCATGATCTGTGCTAAAATTCACCATAGCGGATTATGCGAAAATGTTTTTCTTGAAACTCAGTATTATTAGTAGTTTTATTGATAGTTAAAAACCGTACAATATTCAAAAAAAAGATCGTCCATTTACAAAAATCTATCTAATCTCCTTCTAAAATTTCTTTAAAAACGTATATTGTACGTATATTAGTTCATATAGGTATTATTATACGAACCGTTCAAAAGATTTTACTGCATTATGCGAACTAAATGTATATGTTAACGCATGAGGGTATTATTCGCATAATATAAATATATTTTAATTTTTTATTTAGATATTAAAAATTTGATTGATGATTTTAAAATAAGTCTTCTCAGAGAAGATTTAAGTAAAAATACAATAAACAATTATTTGGTGGATTTGAATAAATTTGTTGATTGGTATACAAACCAATATGTTGAGCAGATGAATGTCAAAAATATAGCTCCACATCATTTAAATTTTTATCGAGCACAAATGGTAAATTATAGACGCCTTAAGATATCCACCATAAATAGAAAAAATACAATTCATAAAAAGATTTTTTAAATTTTTGACAAATAAAATAGATAATAAAAATTAATCCAACTCAAGCTATAAAATTTATGCGCAAAGCTAAGACCACAAAACCAAAATCTCTTGGTAAAGCTGAGATACATGCATTATTATCTGTAGTGGGGCAATCGGCGTATGGATTAAGTAATCGCAATTATGCCGCTATTCAGTTTATTTTACAAACTGGGCCGAGAATAGGAGAAGTGATTAATTTACAGTTGAGAGATCTTACATTGCATGATAGATCTGGTGTCGTCCGAGTAATTAGTAAAGGATTAAAAGAAAGGGCGATCCCACTCAATGGCACCATTAGACGTGCTATTGCAAATTATGTTGAGGGCAGAAATTTGATAGCAGAGACTCCACTTTTCCCCAGCAAGAGAGGTAAAATACCAACGACACCTGCTTTACAAAAAATAATAAGTAATTTAGCAAAAAGAGCCAATATTAGCAGAATACAAGTAACACCTCATGTGTTACTTGTATTCTCCCCAGTGTGTGGGTAGCTGTAGAAACGGCAAACTGAGATTTTGTATCATTGTATATTCCACAGATAATGGCTAGAAAATCAATTAGCTATTCAAATAGGAAATTTAGATATAACAGCATCATATTTTTCTTGAGCATCATTGAGGGCTAATTTAGAATATATTTCTAAAGAAATTCTGCTTTCGTGCGCTGAATAAGACTGTATAAGAGCATCATCGATCCCTTGTCTTTTCATCCACGTGAATAAAAATGGCGTAATTTATGTGGAGATATTGATCTATCAATACCCGACTCCTTAGTATATTTTTCCAGTAAGATGTGATATATTTCCTTGGTAGCATTATAGTTAACTTAGCGGGTACCTTTTATCCCCTGAAGATACTCTAGAATTTTGGTGATATGAAAAAATTGAATACTCAGAGAAGGAAGGGCCTAGAAATTGCGTCACAAAACATCGTAAAAAATTCTTCGTACGCATCGGGAGGCGGTGGATTTCAATTTGAATACAAAGTGAGTACACATTTTTTGATATATCAGCTATTTGGTATTTCATTAATCAATGATCCAAATCTTAAAATTCAAAAAATTCAATTACAACCAAGTCAAACTGAATTAAAAACAGATCTTATTTTAATATGTACGGAAGAAGATGGAATAAAGCAAAAAATAAATATTCAGGTAAAATCTTCAGATGAGGGCGGATTTCCAGATATTAAGGAATGTTTCAAGGAGTATATAAAATTTGCAATAGAAAACCCCGAAGAGAAATACTGGATTTATGTAAGTAGTTTGAGTGATACATCGAAGTTATATGTAAAACTCATAGAGTTGGCAACAGACAGCAACTTTAACGAAGAGTGGTTTCAGGAAAAGATCGAAGCTGACAAAAAATTAAAAGAAAAATATGAAAAACTGAAAAAAGAATTTGCCTCAGCAGATATCCAAGATATAAAGCTTATTCGAGGACTTGCTAAATGTCACATTGAATCATTTGATGGTAAAAACGAAATAAACATAATTTCTCCCAGAATTGAAAAAGCTGAAGAGGCTGAAGAGTTATACTATAAGTTGCTTGCATTTACGGGGGAGGGCGCTGAAAAAGGGCTATTTATAGATATTAATAAATTACCGGAAAGACTGGATGCTTTGACTAAAGAATATAATGTGCAATGCAGGTATGACCCAAACTATATTAGTAGATTAAAAGAATACAATAAATTAATTTTAGAGAAAATAGAGACTTCTATTTGTGGTGAAGAGATCAACAGAGAAGAATTAATTAATGAATGTTTTAAAGTATTGGAAAATCATCAAGTGTTAATTGTTAAAGGTGATCTAGGAACTGGTAAATCTGCAATAGTCAAAAAATTGATTCCAAAATTTAGCGTTCAGTCTTGCGGTATGTTAATATTTAAAGCAACTGAGCTTGATTACGACCTTATTCAGAGCACTCTAAACGAGCGTGGTGTTGAGAAAGGTTTGCTAGATATTTTAGCTTTTTATAAAAAAAATTATG
>NZ_JAJBJC010000365.1 GCF_021811825.1 Candidatus Anadelfobacter sociabilis
GAACAGAACGCAATAATCTTAACAAAGTTCCAAGCAAAGATTCATTATTACAAAGGCTTACCTCTGATACCTTCTCAACCAGAGTAAAGAAGAAATAAAGAAGAAGAGAGTAAATTGTAAATACAGACAATTAGATATTTTAAAATTCTACCATAATAGACTTCATATTGAATACAACAATAAAGGAATATTTACATTAACTATGTTTAATCTAATTTTCTAAATATGCATTTTAAATAAGAAATTAAATATAAATTGATACAGTAATTACTAATAATATACAGAATCACTATAACTTAAAGCATCCGTATTTATGCTCTATAATTTTATTGAATTGTGCTTTCTTACTTCTGCTTTTAAGCTTTAAGCAATTTAAGAACAAAATATTATATTTATTTTAACCATAGCATTAGATAGAGAGAATAGAAGTACTACAGTTGATTTTTATAGAAAGAAAGCAAATCTCACTCGAGAAATAGATTCTAGTTGAAATCCAGATCAATTCAAAACTTTTGAAACTGAAGATAGTAAGAAGTTTAT
>NZ_JAJBJC010000127.1 GCF_021811825.1 Candidatus Anadelfobacter sociabilis
AATTTATTTATAATTTGTTTATGAATATAGTGTAGCGCAAAATAGCTACATTATCTAGGAAAATATTCTATCTCAAATGAACCTAAATTGTTTAATCCCAGAGAATTATAGTATAGGATATGAAGATTACAGTATGATGTCATATGAAAATAATCACGGAATGATGAACTATGATCCTTCATACAATCAAAATTTTTCAATGATCTATAGACAACCAATTAGTTCCCCTGATATGAATCCACATTCAATGTACTTGAGAATGAGAAGTGAATCAGGATCAACAAGTCCTGTAAAAATAGGATATATGAGCCCAATAAAGAGTATGCAGTCAATGCATACAGATGATCTAACCTTATCTCCTCATTTATACAATCAGAAAGGGGTTAAGAAGCAATATGGAGTATCTACCACAGCTCGAATGCTTGGTAAGTTGAGTTGAAATAAATCTCATTGTTTTTTCTTTTTATCTATAATTATCCTATGCCTTGTAAATATTTGGCAGAAATATGATAGAATTCAGAACTGATTAGCTTAAATTGGTTTAACATTTTATATTTGCAAAACTTTCTAAAAACAGTATATTATTTGAAATCAATAAAAAGTATTACAAAAATATAATATATGCATAAATAATGATATTAATAAATTGACTAATTAGTTTCACAATTTTATTGCTTTTATTTACCAAATATAGCTAATATTACTAAATTAAACTAACTAATAATTTTTTATATTTATATTAATTTATATTTTGTAATAAGGAAACATATTTTAATTTCGAATATAAATTAATAGAGTTTTTCTTATTATTAACTAATATAATTATGTATAGATGTTCTTGTAATTCCAATGGATCCTGAAGTTGAACCTTATCAAATAAGCATCAAGATTAAAGGTAAATTGTTGTAATTTGTACTCTTTTGAAGATTGAAAATTAAAGATGTAGAATATATACCTTCATTTTAAATTATGCTATTTCTAAAATAAAGCCTAATTCATTTCAAGTAATGAAATATGAAATACAAATATATAATATTTTTTAATAAACAATCCCAGTCATCGTTCATATATAATATCAATTTTATATAATTATTTTGTTTAGCTTTTACTTTTACTATTAATTTCAAAAATACTAATTACTCTTTATCTTCATAATTCCCAGTTGTTATTTCATTATGTATTAAGGTGCTGAAACAAGCTTGAAGCAAGTATTTACTGAAGATTATTACTATTGGACAAAAATATTTAAAGGCTACTCTCCAATCGAACCTCCAGGATATAGTGTATTTAGAAAAGCATTAAAAGGTGACTACTTTCAAAACTTAACTTTGCAAATTTTACTTTTAAAATGTGAGGGACATAAATTTCCAAGAAATCCTAATGCTCATTCATTTGAACTTCATTGTGAAACTTTGTTTTATGGTCCTTTAGTAGTGTCAACTAATGGAAAAGAGCAACCTTATTCGTTAAACTCTTTTACACTAGATGACTTTGAAAGATTAAAAGAATTAAATGCTCAGCAAAACCGATGCCAACCAAGTCCTATAGATATGACTAATTATAAATAAATGAATTCCTGAATATTCTTGAGATAATCCATTTCTTGATCTTGATTATAATGAAGAGACAATGAAGCTTAATTACATAATGAACTGTTTTAACAAAAATTCAATTAAGAGTATGCAAATGAATTATACTTTCAACTCAGTAAATTTAGAAGAACTTATCGAAAAACTAGATAAAGAATCGTTTTATATGTATAGATTCAAAACAGAGATGTGTCCTAATATTAGCATAAAGCATAATTATAAGGATTGCCTTTATTTTCATAGTCCAAAAGATTACAGGAGGAAACCTGATTTTATAAGATATTATCCAGAAAATTGTTCAAATGGTACTAACTGTCCAAATAATCCGGATTGAGATATGTCACATTCTTTCTTTGAAAATTTATATCATCCACTGAAATATAAAGTTAATTATTGCGATAAAATTGTTCATAGTACAGAAAACTCAATTCTTTATTGTATAAGAGGTGACAGATGTGCTTTCTATCATGATGAAAGTGATAGAAGAAAGATTGCAGCAAATGGATGAAAATTAAATGGAGTTCTAGAGGATAATAGATCTGCTAAAAGTGGATTGAGTTCACAAGGAGTTCTTTCAAGTATTGAAGGAAGCAGATTTATTCCATTTTCTCCAAATGAAGATATTGGATCTGATGTTGGAGTTTATCAAAGAAAACATGCAAGATCTGAATTTTTACCCCATCAAATGCCTTCATTATCTCAACCTGTACCTATTGGAATTTCTAATAGCAATATTAGCAATCTTCCTCATCACACTAGCTATGCTATGCATCATAATGTAATGACAAGCAATCCTTATATGATTCCACCTCAATACAGTATGCATCATAAAATTTCTTCACCAAAGAAAGTATACAATGCAGAATTTGATTTTAAAGAACAAAGTGAGTTTATAAATGATAAACCTGAAGTGATCTATAACAATCAATTATTTGAAGGAAATGTCATTCCATCTAGACAAACATCTTATAGTGAGCATTCGGCATATATGCTAAAGAGTCAATATCCAGGATTTCCAAGAATGATGGAAAATAAAGTTATCTCAAAGCCTTATAAAATCCAGCAAACTCATTCTCCAGGTTTTGAAAGTCATGGAGTTGTCTCAACTAATCCTTCAAGTGAAATAAATAACAAAAAGAGAGCAAGTAAACCTGAATCAGACCATTTAAAATATTTATTCGAAGGAGGTCTTGGCTATGAAAGAAGAGCAGATTCTTTGAAATATTCAGCTGCTCCAGGGCTTTCGTCTAAATATAAAATGGAGGAGGAGAGAGATCTCGTAAAATCTCAAAACGATTATTCTGAACAATATCATGAAAAGCTTGAATCCAGGTTTATTATGACAACTCAAAGAAAGATTACAGAGGATAAAGAGAAAGAGGATTCATCTCAGAATTCATCAGATGAAGATGAACGGGCAAAAAGAATATTAAAGTTAAAAGCAACAAG
>NZ_JAJBJC010000128.1:0-1275 GCF_021811825.1 Candidatus Anadelfobacter sociabilis
CCAAATACTTTTGAAGGTAGCAGAGAAGTAGAACTAGATCAGAAAGAATTCCCTATAATGAATACTGTAAGACAAATTTTACAAAGAGACGAATCAAAAAGTAATCATGATGAAATTTCAAGTAATTATTATTCTAAGAAAATGGATAGCAAAGAAAGTACTACCGAAATTAGAGAAAGATTAAAGAATAAAATCAACAATCTTAGAGAAAAGATCAATACAAGCCAAAATAATACAATAAGAAGCGTTCAGGAAAACTTCAGAGTTCCAGTAGATAAAATTAATCAAAATTATGATACAATAAGACAGCCAGTTGAAACAATGAGAATTCATTCAAGAGACGGCAGCAAATCAATTGAAGGATCTGGACTTGAACTAGATGAGTTTGTTAATAGTTGAGATGGTAGAGAACAATTAAAGAATGAATATTTAGATAAAATAGCAAATATTTCAAGCAAACATGACACATACAACACCGTAAGTTATCAAGGAGAAAGTGTAAGAAGTGCAAATACATTTCAATCAAAGAATAAATATGATAATGAAATTAAAAATAGAGAAAATGCAAATAATGAAAATCAGTCATTTACTAATACAAAGAAGTTAGAACATTACTTTACAATTGAGGATCTTAAAAATTCAAGAGAAGGAGGTAATCCTGATAATCCTAATATACATAAATGAAGAAATAAAGATAGAAAAAGAGAAAACTCAAAGGAAATAATAAAAATTGCATCATTAAACACAACAACTCAGCTTCAGAAAACAAGAAAGCCTTACAGATTTCAAAGTTCAAAAGCATCAAACAAAGAATCAAGTTCTCATAAAAATAAGTTAGGATCTAATTATTCTGAAAATAGTTCATTTAATCATAAGTCTCATTCTAAAAATAAATCAAGCAATAGAAAGTCAATTAGATCAGTAAAAAGCAAGATCTCACATTCGCAAAAGAGAAGTAGTAAAAATGAAAAATTAATAAATAATTCAAAACAACACATTGAAAAATCATTTGCAAATACATCTCCAAATGAAGTAAGCTCGTCAGAGGCTGATGAAATATTAAACAACTCTTTTACTCCAAACAGAATAATTGAAAATCAAAGTTACAAATAAGCCTTTATACTCAATTATGTCTCATATTCGTAAAAGACCTTCTGTTTCACCAAAGAGACCAAAAAGTTATTATAAAAACAGTAAGAGAAAAAGTATTGAAAAGCCACCAATAAAACCATATAAAAATAAAAGTGCTGAAAAACAAACAAAAACTAAGAGAGT
>NZ_JAJBJC010000128.1:1375-3038 GCF_021811825.1 Candidatus Anadelfobacter sociabilis
GACCTTCTGTTTCACCAAAGAGACCAAAAAGTTATTATAAAAACAGTAAGAGAAAAAGTATTGAAAAGCCACCAATAAAACCATATAAAAATAAAAGTGCTGAAAAACAAACAAAAACTAAGAGAGTACACAATTTGCCTCCAAGACATGAAATTAAAGGAATTAGCAATAAAGAAAATATAAAAGCCGATAACTCACAGAATAGAGTATTAACAGAGGCAGATGAAAAGGTTAATTCAAAAATTTTTAAGCTTATTGATGAGGCTCAGCAGATGATTGAGTCTAATCAAAACTTCAATAATTGAATAGACAAGTTATTAATAGCTGATAAACTATGTTTAACAGCCTATGAGGAGAATGATGTTATTTCTATTTTTATTAAATTCTTACTTATCCAATGATATAATAAATGCAGAGATTTTGATAGATGTATTCGAAATATTGAAAGATTAAGCAAAAGGATTTTCTGTCTATATAAAAAGAGAAAGCTTAAAAGAGAAACAGCAAATTTGTTACTCCATATCCATAAAATTTGGGGAGATATACATATGATGAAAGAAAGACATCAAAAGGCTGTTGAAATTTACACAGAACTAGTTGATCTTTACTCGATTTGGAAATCATGTTCATATAGATCTACAGTGGAATATTGAATTGATTACCAAGAGTATGAATTTGCAGACGATCATATTCTTGAAGCTAAATCAAGTTTGGGAGAAGCTCTTATGAGTATAGGAGAAACAGTACAAGCTATTGAGCGTTTTGAAGAAGCTAAACGTCAATTTCAAAAATGCTTAATATTTTCAAATGAATTAATATATATCAATATATGAAATCAGTTAGCAAATTGTTATATAAAAATTGATAAGAAGGAAAAGGCATTAGAAAATTTTGAGGCTTCTCGGAAAATGCTTGAAGATTCCAAGGAGGATTTGCCTGTTGATACACTAATTCTTGCTAAAATTAAATCAAATATAGCATCTATATACTTTGATACAAAAGATAAACTTCTTGAGGCTATTAAGTTATATCAAGATAGTCTTATGCTCAAAAGACAAAAGCTTCCTGAATATCATGAAGAAATAGAAATGGCATATGCAAACTTAGCAGATTCATATTATAAAGTTGGTGAATTTACAGAAGCTTATGATTGTTACGATCATGCATATGAAATTAGTAAAAATGTTTATGGAAAGAATCATAAAACTACAGCAAAGCATATTTTAAATTGAGCTAAAATGAAGAATAATACAAAAGAATATGATGATGCTATAAAGCTCTATGAATATGGTTCTAGATTATTCCAGAATATTGAAAAAGGAATTGGAACTCAAGGTAAAAGTATTCTTTTAAAAATAATTGAAATAAATTACAATCATATTTTAATTCATTAATTGGGGAGTCCTAAGTTTCTTTAGTTGGTTTTTTGTGCTTCTTTCTATCTCAATAATCTTTGTATCTGACATATTTGGCATGTTTTCAATAATGTCAAGTCCTTGTTCATAATTTCTAATAGCCTCATTTTTCATTCCATATTTCTCCTGTGCTTCTGCTAACTTTATTTGAACTTTAGCAGATTCAAGATTAGCCATTGGGCAAGTATTATTCATTACATTCAATGCATGTTCAAAATATTTGATAGAATTCTGATAATTTTCCATTA
>NZ_JAJBJC010000129.1 GCF_021811825.1 Candidatus Anadelfobacter sociabilis
TATAATCCACAGCTCTAACATTAAAACCATACTACAAGCCCGCAATAGAGCATTAGCCTCAATTACAGCTCCTGCAAGCGGCCTATACCTTTATCACATACATTATTGATTTTACAACCACTTCATCTAAAACTACTTTAATTAACTCTAAAACTATTCTAAATATAGATAAAGGAGAATGTAAAATAGTTAAGGTTTGGCAAATTACTAGGTAGTGGATTCACTCAAATCAGCGGTACTACCTATACATCTCCACTCAAACTAAAAACTATGCCGAGTACATAAAAGTACTATCAGAGTGTCTTATATGAGGGAAGTTTATCAAATTGTTAGCGCTCTTTCTATGAGGATTGATAAATCCATAGACAAGAGAAAGAGATGATGCTAATAAAACCAAATCTTAAAGATAAAAAAATCAATGCCTGAATTTGGGTCGCGTGTTTTTTTATAATCTTTATACTTGGTGTAAGTAGCCAGAAGGCTTAAAGCGAAAGACCAATTAATTCAGGATCTAAATGATAACGGAAGTACAAAAACAAGAATTCTATCAAGCACTCCTTGATAAGGACTCACACTATGAAGGTGTATTTTTTGTGGGCGTTCAAACAACGGGCGTGTTTTGTCGTCCCACATGTCCAGCACGAAAACCAAAATTTGAAAATTGTGAATTCTATAAAACAGCTGGGGAAGCATTGCTAGCATCTTTTAGGCCATGTATGCGCTGTCGCCCTCTTTCTCATCCAAACCAGGTATCGGATTTAGTTAGTACGCTCGTTGATGCCGTTGAAGCTGATCCATCAAAGCGCTGGAAAGATAGTGATTTTGAAGAGTTATCAGTAGATGCCTCAACGGCTCGCCGTCAGTTCAAAAAACGCTTTGGAATGACCTTTGTTGAATATGCACACGCAAGGCGCATGGGGCTTGCATTCAAACAAATACGCGCGAGAGATGCTGTCATTGACGCTCAACTGAATACATGGTATGAATCCAGTAGTGGATTTAGAGATGCTTTTTCTAAAATTATAGAAGCTGCACCTATAAAATTTAGCCAACACAATAAAATACTCAAGGCATCTTGGCTTGATACAAAGCTTGGGCCTATGATTGCAATTGCCGATGAGACTGGTCTTTACCTTTTAGAATTTGTTGATAGACGCGGTTTAGAGCGTGAGGTAGAAAGGCTTCGGCTTAGAATAAAGGCAGCGATTATTCCAGGAACAACCGATCCGATTAAATCTATCGCACTTGAACTGGAGTCTTATTTCGAAGGAAAACTCAAAGAGTTCAAAACGCCGCTAAATCTTCTGGGCAGCTATTTTCAAAGACTTGTTTGGGAAGAACTAATGAGTATTCCTTATGGGACCACACGAAGTTACATGGCGCAAGCAACATCTATTGGCAAAAATAAAGCTTACCGCGCTGTTGCAAATGCTAATGGTGCAAACGGGCTCGCTATTGCCATGCCCTGTCACCGCATCATCAATAGCAATGGTGACCTTGGAGGATACGGCGGTGGCATCACACGCAAAAAATGGTTGCTTGAGCATGAGGCAAGTCATGTCTAATGCAATACAAAACTTGAGGAAAACGTTACACGCCTCTATTGATTCAACCCCAGGAAAAGTATCAATTTACTTTAAAACAAGCCCAGGGAGCTATGCTGAGCACGATAGCTTTATGGGTGTTACAGTGCCCGTTTTGCGAAAAATTGCAAAAAGTTTTTTATATGTAACACTAGAAGATTTAGCCCTTTTGATACAATCAAAAATCAATGAAGAGCGATTATTAGCACTTATTATTTTAGCTGCGCAATACAAAGCTGGAGCCCTAGCCCAAAAAGAAGAAATCTATCAATTTTATAGAACCAATACGCACCATATCAATAATTGGAATTTGGTTGACGCTTCTGCGCATCTTATTATAGGGGCTCATCTTTTTGAGAGGGATCGTGATATTCTTGAAAAATTAGCAGCATCTCAAAACTTATGGGAACGCAGAATAGCAATTGTTTCAACTTGGTATTTTATTCGTCAATCTGACTTAGAGTGGACGTTTAAGATAGCCCAATTATTGCAAAACGATTCACACAATTTGATTCATAAAGCTGTGGGCTGGATGCTCCGTGAAGCGGGCAAAAAAGATGAGGCTAGCCTAATATCGTTTCTTTGTGACCACGCACATCAAATGCCTAAAACCATGCTGAGATATGCTATGGAGAGGTTATCTAAAGAGCAGAAAGGAATTATCACAAGCTCATCAATATACGGATAATCTATTGATCGACTACTACAAATTATTAAAACACTCGAGCAGCAGCCTTGCAAGAAGCACCTTATGTTCCCCGCTTACCGTAGCTAGCATACGTGCTTCAACATCTCGAATCATATCATGCGCTTGAGTCACAACTTTACGACCTTGATCTGTTAATTCTGTACACAGAATCCTGCCGTGCGATGTATCACTTTTACTCTGAATCAAACTTCGTTTTTCTAAATTAGAGACAATGCCATGCATAGTTTGTGCTGTGATAAAGGCTGACCTTGCAAATGCCGCATTGAACGCTCCGGGCTTTAACTCGAGTTGTGCAAGTACTGTATATTGTGGCGTAGTAAGATCAAGCGCCCTTAAAGCTTCATCCATATTAAGGCGCAGAGCGTGTTGGGTCTTTTTCAGTTTATACCCAAGCAAACTTTTAACACCTACTTCTTTATCTGTTAACATATCAGTGTCCTTATAATATATTATCAGCATGCTTATACTATTAGATATGAACACAAGCGTTTTTAAAGCAAGTGATAACCTAGGCGTTGCTGAAAGCTATTACAATGCTATGCTTGCCAAGGACTTTGATAAGATGGTTGGGCTACCTGCATAATAATATGTATTTCACGGACCACTTGCAGAAATGCATGGCAAAGATGCTGTTGTTTTAGCAGCAAAAAACTTTGGTGGAATGTTGCGCGCGACATCCAAATCAGGTCACGCTTTACAAGCCATAATCAAATCATGTTCGCCTATGATATAGGCGTCCT
>NZ_JAJBJC010000366.1 GCF_021811825.1 Candidatus Anadelfobacter sociabilis
GAGAAGAGATCAACCCACTCGAGCCATAGGATGTAAAACTTGCTTTTACAAATACAAAAAATCTATTAATTGGCATATTTTTGTTAATTTGATTTGTTATTCTAGGTGCGTGAGTTGGGCTAATCATTATGAGTTTGCCTGCTAAAGGTGCAATAATTAAATCGCTATGGAGAACACAGGGTAACTTAGCTGTTACTATACCAGTAACTGTCTTGCTATATATCTGGCAGAAAGATCAGATGAGCTTCAAAAGAGATCACTCACCCAGAATGCTGATAAACAACTCGATCATCGCCTTTTTCAGTTTTGTTTGATATATCTGCTTTGTAATTGCATGCACAATGATTATTACTTCCCATGCAATGGTGATGGCAAGCAGTGCTGGAGTATATATGTTTATATTTTCATTAATTATGGGAATGGCCATTCACAAGTACGAATACTTTGGGTATGTAATGTTTGTAGTTGGAATCATCATACTCCTTAAAGATCCATTTGCAATAAAGGAGAGAGGTGTTGAAAACCAATATCT
>NZ_JAJBJC010000367.1 GCF_021811825.1 Candidatus Anadelfobacter sociabilis
AAAAAAAACAACTGGTTGTCTGGTTGATGATTTTTTTAAAAAATTTCCCGACCTACCACATGAGTATAAACTCTTAAAGAAAGTTGTGCTTATAACCCCAGCAAACATTCATCTTAATGCCTTTATGTATGAACCAATTTTAGATATGGGATTTGGGGAATTGAAAGATTTATATAAAAATGTAAAAAATGACTTATCTGTATGCAAATCTTAACTGTATTAGTCAAGATTGAATCTTACAGACAGTACAACTAAAGAAGAAAAATCTTATCTGAATTTACACTTAATCCTAACCACTTCTTGCCATGACTAAACGCATAAACTCTCCTTTACGATACTATCGTAAAGTGCTGCAAGCTTATATTTTCTAGCTTTGTTAGAGACGTCTACTATTTCTAGAAAACCACCTTCAACCCACTTCTTGCAAAGTGCTGCATTCGTTCTAGGTTGGAAACCAAATATATCACCTATTTGTTTAGCCGTCACAACATCATATCTTTTAAATAATTCCAATGCCTTACGTTGCTTTGG
>NZ_JAJBJC010000368.1 GCF_021811825.1 Candidatus Anadelfobacter sociabilis
TAAAATCTACAAAGTGAAATTTATTTTTAAATATGAATAATTATCAAAGAAATTTCTCTCTAGCCTTCTTTTATCCTATCTTGTAAATCTCAGTTTGCCGTTTCTACAGCTACCCACACACTGGGCCGAATTGAACAATTAAAGAAAGTATCTCCGGTAGCCTGGCGGCATATTAATATATATGGACACTATGAATTTAACAAGGCATTTACCACCATGCCGATAGAAGAACTAGTATCTAAAATGAATCTTAGCATTATTGCAGATGCTGCATAAAATTCAAGATTTTACACTTTCGGGGGGATGGGCAAAAATACCCTGAATGATCCTTAGTCCTAGGCCATTTAGATCATCAGTCCAATCTTTAGTGCAGCTTCTCGATGTCTTTTATTGTCAATCCAGTAGGCCTACAGGCGTGCTGAGTGCGGAAAATCGCATTAGTGTATTATACGCACTATAATTTTTCTATGATATAGTGTTTATGGGGTGTTTGAGATGTTCTTTTGTTTTGTATTTTTCAGCTAAATTT
>NZ_JAJBJC010000369.1 GCF_021811825.1 Candidatus Anadelfobacter sociabilis
GACTTGAGAGCGGTGGTTATATATCAAAGGCTTATGTACAGCAAATAGGTTACAATGAGTATGATGTACGCAGCAGCGATGAGGTATATAGCAGTGATGAGCAAATAATACCTCTTTCTTTATCTTTTGAGCATGAAGGTATTGACGCTGTGAATGCTATGAGATTTGATTCGGGTCCTCTTAAATTTGTTATATTTGATAGTGAGTCGTACTAGTGGACATTTTATCTTGGTACAGTTTTTATTGAGAGTATTCATATGAAGAGAGATAGATGGCTCTGTCTTTTTAAGTGTGTAAATTTTAAGATAAGCACTAAATTCTGCTCTCAAATTAAGCCATAGCCTCTCACCAATTTTGGATGCTCTATTGCATTTGCTGTAAAGTAACAAACAACACAAAGTGGAACTGTAATATAAAGGTTGCATTCTTATACGTATTTAACAGATAGATCCCATTATCTTTTTCATACAATGAAGATTCCAATCATTTCCAGAAAAATAAGAACGAATTTGTAATAAGTAGTGCAA
>NZ_JAJBJC010000130.1 GCF_021811825.1 Candidatus Anadelfobacter sociabilis
ACTGGAATATTTCCACCATGCGGAACAAGATCAAAAGTCTTTACTTCTTCTGTCATTGGATCCTTTTCAGTGCAAGAAAAAGTAAGACAAAGATCTTCAAAATCTCCTGTATAAGTTTTTAAGAAGTTTAAGCTTTTAAATAGATCCTTATCTAAGAATTTTAAATCAGAGATCATATTACTTTTATTAGCTAATCTTTTGAGGAAAAATTTTGCAAATTGAGGAGCAATTTGAACTCCTTCAAACATTGCTTTTCCTAAAATTTTCCCGAAAAACTCAAAATATTTAAGTATTGTATCTTCAGAAAGATGCTCATAAAGACTATTAGATGGATTTGGATAAAGATCTTCTTCTACGTCAGTCTTTGTAAAGAATCCAAAATTTGGATCAAATATAATCCTAGAGATTTCAACTAAGAATTCTTTGAAAATTCCTCCTGCATCTTGCCCTTCCTCTTCTATTCCATATTCATTCACAAATGTTATCATTAAATGTCATTTTAGACTATCAATTTGAGATAGAGTTTGAAATCCGTCTTCAAAAATATTTTGTCTGTTAATCTTGGCTCTATATCTATTCCCTTTGTACATCATTCTATCTATAGTGATTTCATCATTAAAAATGATTGCTCTAACATTAAAAGGCACTCATTCTGGTATAAAGAATACAAGCTCATTAATTTCGTCAGAAATATCTTTAATTTCAGATATGTAATCCCATTCAATATCTTTTATATAGAATAAATCAGAATTCATATCGTCAATACTTAGTTCATTGTTAAACATATCGTATAGCATTCTAATTAATGAAGAACCTGAGCGGACAATAAATTTATCTAGCTCGAACTTGATTCTCTTTGAAAGAATTGTATTTACTACAAATTGCTTGAGAACCAATACGATATTGATGACGTCTTCTTTTGTAAATTTTGTTTCTTTGTTAAACTCTTCTATTGATGAAATCCAAAGAGATCTAATAATCGATTGAGAAAATATTCAAATCAAATGAGCATATGTATTATAAATCTCTGAGTTAGTCTCTGTCTTTATAGAATAATCATTAGGATCAAAATATGCTATTATAAATTTCCATAATGAATACAATAAGTCTGTGTTAAATGCTAAACCAATCGATATTATATCAACAAAATTCAAATTTTTATGATTTAGCGATGCAGTTGTTCTTTGAGATAACATCATCAACATTGAATAAATCCTTCAAAGAGATATAACTGCGTCATCAAGAATCATTTCAGAATTTGAGGGTAGAACCTCGCTAAATAATGATTTTACAGTTTTTGAATCAACTAAATAGTTTAACTGATTCTTTAAAATAAACATATTAAAATTTGTTTCAAGATAATTTTCTTCTTCTGAAAATAGTTTATCAGGAAGATGAATCACAGTGTTATCCAAAATCTGCAAGACTGATGAAAGAATACTTATATCATGTTTTAGAAAATATTTATTTAACAAAATAAATCAATTTGCAAAAATAAACATTTTCTTTTCATTCTTTTGTGATTCATAAAGTAGCGATCCTTTTGCTTCGTTCTTGTTTTCGATCTTTTCTTCTTCATTTGACATTTCTTCATATTTTCTTGACATTTTAGAAAATCAAAATGCATTGAAGCAATTTTTGAAATTAAGATCATCTAGCATTCCAAGCATATCTTTATTCTGGCTTGCTTCCTTTTCTTCTTCAGCAACTCCAAAATTCTTTTTCTTAAGCATAATATAAATGTATTGACCCGCTCTTGGAATTGACATGATTTCAGTAACAAATGATTCATTTAATGCAACTAGCTTATTATATCTTGTATTTACAGGTATTTTTGTAATAAGTTTGTCCAATTCAATTGCTTTCAGTTCTTCTTCACTTTGGCTAGAAAATAGTGAAAATATGTTTTTGCTTATAATAATCGATTGGTAAATCATCTTCTTTTGAGCAGGACTCAATTCAAGCAAACCTTTAGTATCACTTAAAATGATATTTCTTAAAGTTTTGTATAGCTTGTCAACAGGATCAATAATTTCAAGTAAAATAGTTAGAATAGCTTCTTTGTTATTTAATCTATCATAACTATTTGAATCTATAACTTTCTTTATAGTAAGGAATACTCAGTTTATAAAATCAATTATGTTATATCTCAATTGAGCAGAATAGGATTCTAATTGGTTTAAAATTGTTGAAAGGAGATCCTTAAATCATTTATAGCTCTGCTTTCTGAACTCTTGGCTTTCATTGTTGTCTTGATCAGAAATTAGCATAATTCTATCAATTAGTTGATAAAGCTTTGAGCTTTCAAACTTTAATTCAGTTTGGGCTTTTAAAAATTTCATCATTTCTTCTAGATCATATTCATATATAATTTCTGTTCTTCGCAATTGAGATACTTTTCCACTAAATTTTGAAACTTTTGTAGTATGTCGTCTATTATATTTAATAGGTTTTGGTGCTATTTTAGTGATTAAATTGAATTCGCTGAGAATTTTATTTATCATTTTGATAGAAATCTGAGACTTGTTTTTCTTCTCAAGCATTTCTACAACCTTTAGTTTCTTACTAAATTTACATCTTCAAAGCTTTTTAGACTTTTCTTGTTCAAGCTTTTTACAATAAGGATTACTACATGGTTTAGTTTCATCCGTTCATATAGACTCATAAAGTTTCTTATTGCTGGAATAACTAAATCAAAATCTCTGAATTATTAAAGTGGCTGCTTCTTTCTTTTGATTGACAACCTTACTATCCTTTTTATCCTGGAACTTCTGCAATAGTTCTTTTCTTCCCTTCTTCTTTGTATTACCAAGAATTCTATCCATGTCTCTATCTCCTTCCATATTAAGTAAATTATTCTAAGAAATTTTTATTATCCAACGCTTATCATTTTCAAAAAGATGTCTTAGATCGTCTATATTATATTTAAGCATGGTTACCCTATCTATCCCTAGACCTAAAGCAAAACCTTGATACTTATTTGAAGAAATCTTAACATTT
>NZ_JAJBJC010000008.1 GCF_021811825.1 Candidatus Anadelfobacter sociabilis
ATTGCCTATCTCTCTACGGATTGCATCTTTCGCTTCTGGCATTAGCATGTAGTATTTGTCCCATAAACTTTTTCTCCATATGTGAGTATCTTCATATCCTATACTATAATTCTCTGGGATTAAACAATTTAGGTTCCAAAATGGATGCCGTATTCACTTGATTTGTATTTTCCAAAATCTAGATCGGATCATGATCAAGCTATGGATGAGACAATAAAAAATCCAAGTACCGATCTGAAACTCGCTGGTATGACCTATAAATATCACCATGATGCTTTAATAGCGTATGAGAAAATCAAAACCCCATATTTGGTCGTAGCTGGCGTGAAAGATTCGATTATCGATTCATCAGATGCTTTTGTCCGAAAGGCAAGGGAGGTAGGCGCACCTATCACTTATATGCGCATATCAGATATGGATCATTACGTTAGAAAAAAAGAAGATGTCATTAATGATTCATTTGTTTGGCTTAAAAAGCAGCTTGAGAATTGATTGAGGGACAAGATTGTCCCCCAATACTTATACTTTAAGCCCTACTTAAGAAGCACCCAAATTTCTGTTAAAGCTTCTGTTTCGGCAACTTCATAATCAAAATTGTAATAACAAAATATACAAGGCAAGTCCCCCAGTTCTTCACTGGACTGCGGTAACCAATCACGATAAATGCTGTAAATCGTGTCACCGATATTATCGTGCGAGCCTTTATGCATCGTGACAGCATACCTTCGAGCAGGTAGAGTGCGTTCTATAACCTGATCATTCAATTTAAAATCTTGCGTAACACTAAGGGCTAAATCGAAGCGAAACTCTTCTTGCTTCACCTCTCGTGGATCGTGATACCCAAAACCAAAGGCTTCTCCTGGTTTCGGCTTTAGATTGATTGGTTGTGCTTTTGCCCAAGTAATGAGTTTATCAAGCGTGCCTCCTAATCGCATGGGATCGCGCCATGATGTTCCATCACTGCAACTCTTTTGGCTGGTAGTTCTTTAATCGTTATCGTCATAATTTTTTCACCTTTAATATGCATAGGTTGCGGTGGATTTTCGAAGCTTTCCCAATTAGCCTTGCGCCTAAAATCGCTGGGACTTTGTCCACAAACTTGTTTAAAGGCCCGACTAAATGACTCATGGGATTCGAATCCAGCTGACAGCGCAATGTTAATAATTGTTTCCTCTTTATGGACAATCAATTGATGAGCAGCCCGTTTTAGCCGCGGCCACTTGATATAATTCATTAGAGGTAGCCCAGTGTAGGCCGTAAACAACCGATGAAAATGATATTTTGAAAAACAAGCGATACGGCAAAGCTCATCCAACTCAAGCTCTTCATCAAGATGCTTGCCTATGAAATCAATTACTCTGCCCGTTCGTTCTTTGTAACTCATAATACCCTGTGTTTCAGTTGTAACCGTCTACATGGATAAAAATACGACGTTTATGTTTTTTATGCTTGACCACCATTGCTAATCTTCTCTCAGTTATACTGCCATATGTAAAAATTTAAGTAGCTTGCGAACAGAATCCATGACAGATAAGGAATCATAAGCAGCGATACCGATCTTATCTTTGGGTAAGAAAGCCAAATTATTACACCAACCAGAATATCCATAGCGACCAAAACTACAAGAGAAAGTCCGGTTAAGTGGAAGCCGAAAAATAAAGGCGTCCAGCTCCAGTTTAAGATGAGTTGAGTTACGTATAAGATTTTGATAATACTTAGCTTGGGAAATGCTTGAGGGCACCAAATGAGCCAACCGCAAGTGCCAATAATGCCGTATAAAATAGTCCAAGCAATGGGAAATACATAATTTGGTGCCGTTAGGGTGGAGCGGTTTAAGGTATTATACCATAGTAGCGTCTCCAACTTCGCTAAAGAGCCAATGACTCCTCCAATTGCGATCAGGCCTAGGATCCAGATGATTAAAGAGAGGTAGGTTTTATTTTCTGCATTCATAAACAATAGACTCATCTTGTTCAGTTGGTGTGGAAGATTGCTCAAAGGCTTTGAGTGTTCTTATGGGCTTAAATCCGACAGATTTTAGCATTTCCATCATCTGATCTTGCTCATAAATCTTTACTCTCAGTTCTTCAATTTCTGTATGGATAATCTTTTCAGTTTCCATCAGTTCATATTTATAAAGGATGATATAGATATCATCTTGCATTGTTGCAAGCTGGTTTAGGATAATTTTTTGACTATTTTTTTAGGCCATAACGAACCACGCCATATGCCTGTCTGAGGAGCGGCTTGCATAGTCTCGGTTTCAAATAAGAAGATACCACAGTCAGTTAAGTGGTCATAAATGACTTGAAGTCACTTCTCTACCTGCACAGGGTTGATGATTAAACAGAAAGACCCACTGGGAATAAAAATCAAATTGTATTTTTCTGGTCGATTTAAATCTTCAACAAAACCTTTCCATACGGTGGGTTCTAGATTTTTAGCTTTAGATTTAGCATGCAAAGATTGGAGCATATGGTCGCTTGCGTCAAAGCCATGAACATCAAATCCTTCTTCAAGTAAGGGCAGTAAAAATCGGCCTGTACCGCACATCGGCTCTAAAATAAGACCATTCGCTTTTATAGCATAGTCACGATAAAAAGCATAAGCATCTTCCAGTGGGTTTGGCTTGCTTAATTCGTAAACCTCTGTGCAAAGACTGAGATAAGTTTCTAAAAGTTTTATCCATTCATAACCTCATCAATAATTCGTTTCTGTAAGTCAGCTTCCTGGCTGTTTTTATCTGAAATTTGGCACAATTCAAATGTTGCTTTCCAAAGTGCCCAGGCTCGGGCTCGGAGCAATGTATCTGGGTCCATATCCATTTTTGATGTAAAAGTCTCACGAGCCTTGCCAGATAAATACGTCCATGCAATTACTAAATCGCAGGCCGGATCACCAACCGCAGCGCCGCCAAAGTCAATGACAGCAGAGAGTTTTCCGCCATCCATAAGTATATTGCCAATCGCAAAATCGCCATGAATCCAGATTGGTTGTTTATTCCATTTTGTTTCACAAGCTTGGTCCCATAAAGCAAGAGCTTGCCTCGCCTCTATAATCTCAGCCAGCTCTGCAATTTGCTCTCTGGCGCATTTATCATAAACGCTGACGGTGGTCGCCTCGCCACCAGTTGTGTTGACCCAGTTCAAGTCCTGCCACATCGGTAATCGATTGCAGCTCTTTTAAAAACTTGGCTAGATCAAAGGCAAGTTGTTCCTTCTCTTGATCGGTCAACATCAGCAAATTGATACTTTTCCCAGGCAACCATTTGTATATAGAAAATGGATATGGATAGTCTGCTGAAGGTTTGCACATTTTAATCGGAGCGGGAATGTTAAGGCTTAAACGCTTTGCTAATTGCGGCAGCAGCTCTTGTTCTTTTGGCACCTTTAAAGCGTAAGTCTTAGCTGTTGGCATACGAATGAGCATATGGTCGCCAAACCTATAGGTACGATTATCATATCCTTGTTTCTCAACATCCGTGATTGGCAAATTGGAATATTCAGGAAATTGCTCAGCTATTACTTTGCGTGCAAGATCGGGGGTTGGAGTAGATTCAGTGGTCATAGGTATCCTTTAAAAAATTTATCCACTAATTCCTTATGTTTTATACGCTCAAGTTCCCAACTACTTAAGATTTCATTGCGGGATGCATTGGGATTGTCATTTAAGTATATTTTTATAAAATTAATATAAGCCCATTTCGCTTTCGGTGCGCTTCCATATATTTTTCTAAATTTATATTCTTTACTCCACATATCAGCAAATTCTTGGTATGTAGGTGGTTTGTCTTCCATCCAACGGCTCTCTAACCAATCAATGCCAAAAGCTGTAAAGTGGAAGTGCCTACCGATAATTTCTTTGAAGAAAAGCCTAGTTTTTAGATCGTTTTTATAGCCCCCCTTAAGAATTAATGCATCAGGGCTTAAGATGCTGTTGTTTCGATCTTTTAAAACTGAGGTTGCAGGATATTCGCTCAAGTTAAGTTTTTCACCATTCTTAATAAAATGTATAATTCTATTGATAAAATCTATCTTCTTGCGTTTCACAAAAAGGTTAAGCTTCTCGCAGCAAGCTCTTAATTCACTAACATATAAGTAATGTAAGCTAGCGCGTAACTGATCATGATCTATGTTACGAAGACTCATACAATACCCCCTACAAACCACTCAGATGCAATGGATAAGTTTTGTTCACTCAAGAATTTGCGTTTTGGCAGGTCTGTAGCGCCGCATACAACAAGAATTTGAGTTGCGCCTCTAGCATTGGCTGCAGCCTTGGTCTCTTCAATTAACTTTGCGCCAACAGATTGCCAAAGGTTTTCAGATTGCACGCAGAAATCATCAATCATCAAGGTCAGGCTACCTAGATTATAAACTTCTGGAGCGGGCATTAGCCTGCCAATGATAAATCCTAGGATTTCTTGGGTGTCGCTTTCCTTGTCCCCCGAAGCCTTGGCGTAGGAGGATGCAGTAAACATCATATAATTTTTATCTTCTAACAGTTCTTTAAACCATTCTTCCTGTATCTTATCACCTTCTTCTCCAGCAGTGCGCCAAAACTGCGGCTGTGCTTTTTCGTCAAGCTTGTGCTTTGCTTTTGAGAGCGAAACCATGGCGAGGGTATCAGAAAGCTGAGATGTGCGTACAACAAACTTGGGAACTATATTTTGGTGGATGCTATTTTGCGTATCAAATTCAAATATAATTCTTCGCGGGCAATGCTCATCATAGGTCACGTCTTTGATTTGCTTATTAAAACTACCTGATGTAAATTCACTAATTGCTTTTTCCCAAAACTTTAAGGCTGGCTTATTACTGGGGATAACGGAAACTTCCCACGTGCCGGGATGCATATTCCAAATTTCTTTTGCAACTTGATACGCAATCCCTTGACCTCGGAATTTAGCGATAATAAAAAACTCACCCATGTTCCAGGTATTTGCAGAGCTTTCGGTTGCTTGATTCAGCAGAACAAAACCCGCTATCTCATCATAAACTTTAACCAAATAAGCTTTTCTGGATTGCTCTTCAAAGTAATTTTTAAAATCAAAACTTTCATAAAAGCCATCTTCTGGCATTGCCCAATCAGATGAGATCGACCCACATTCTCGAGATAAATCATAAACGTAGAAACGTGCCATATTTTGAATGCAGGGATAATCATCCATCGTTACTTGAATAATCGAAATCGCTGGATCAAATTTTCTGATGAGTAGATGATGAACTTTGCCTGCACCACTTACATCCCCTTCTATCATGAAATCACACACATGTTTGAATCCCGCTTTCATATAAACATGCTTTGCGCGTAGATTGGCACTATCGGGATCAATTAAAAAAGTATCTGCTTTGGGGTCAACAATTTCGCGGAAATAATCGATAAAATCAGATAAGGTTTGAGATCCATAGCCTTTGCCGAAAAACTTAGGGTTACCTATCATGTAATCAAGGCCATAGGTATTGCCTGTTTTGGAAAGTTTTTTGAGTTTCTCTTCTCCTATATCTTCTTTATGTGTTTCTTGAATGGTCATCAATATTGCAAAAGGTTCATCTTCAAGATATGCAATCCAATAAACATACCTACCACCAGCATAAGACGATGGTGTTTTTCGCCCTTCAGTAAAATTTACGATGTCATCTTTATGCGCTTGTGTATTATCCCAAAATTCCATAATGTGGGGCTGATGCAACCAGTTAAAGATGGTATCTAAATGAGCTCCTGTTACTTTTTCAAATTTAATTTTCATAGATCTTATTCCAAATATAATTTCATGCCTTCATGGCTGGCCTCGAAACCAAGCTTTTCATAGAAATGTTTTGCTTTTTGCCGCTTTTTATTTGTGGTGAGCTGGACAATAGACACATCATTTTCCTTGGCATAAGAAATCGCTTCATCAAACATCCAGCTTCCTATTTTCTGCCCTCTATATTTGCCTGAGATCCTGACAACTTCTATTTGCATACGGGTGCTTCCGATAAAGGTGAGTGATGGCATAATGGTGAGGTGGCAAATGCCGATAATCTCGTCACCGTTTTCTACAACGATTAAATATTGATTTGGGTCAGAGTCGATTTTATGAAAGGCTTTTGTATAGTTTTCATCAAGCTCAAATGATTTTGATTCTCTTGTTCTTCCTAGTTCATCTTCTAAGAGCAGTTCTATAAGACGTGGTAAATCATCAATTCTTGCTTTTCTGTGCGTGAGATTTATCATAGCATTACACCTTCTTGACAACTGTTAATATTCGCTCAGAAGCCTCTTTTGAAAACGCTTCGCCATTTATATCGGTTTGGGCCAATACAACAAACCCATTTTCTTTTAAGATTTCTTGTAACTCATCGCTACCGTAAACCTGTAGGGTGTTTTCGTAACCTTTTGATACTCTCGAATGAACATCTTGATAAACATAGGTACTATAGGATGCTAAAATGCCGTCATCAGAGATGGTGCTAAATTGGATTTCTCTGAATTTCTGACCATCGGTGGCAGCCATCCAATCTCCGGTTAATTTAGTGATGTTATTACCGGCTTTCAGGTAATCCAGGTTAAATATGTCAAAAATATACAAACCACCAGGTTTTAAATTACGATTTATATTTTGAATGGTAAGTGTAAAATCTTCGCGAGTCAAATGACCAATTGCATTAAAGATGGTAATCGCCGCATCGAACTGGCCTGCATGAACAGTGCGGCAATCTCCTTGTAAGAATTTAATTTTCAACTGCTTTAATTTCGCTTTTTGTTTAGCAATTTTGAGCATACTTCGGCTAATGTCGCTGGCTACAACTTCAAAGCCTGCCTCGACGAGCCAAAAGACTTGAGAGCCGGTACCGCAAGTAAGATCAAGAATGGTAGCAACATGATGTTCTTTTAATATTTTCTCTAAAAGCGCATTGATGGCCCTGAAATTATCTTCATTAAATTCATCATAGCACTCAGCCCTTGTGTTATAATAAGAGGCTTTTGCAGTTGTATGTTTAATTGTTTTCATATTCACCTCTGACTTAGTATTTTTATATGATTAATAATCGCTTCTGCTGCATCTTCTGGGCTTAACTTGCTGACATTTAGCGAAAACAAATTAGGATGGGAGATGGAGATAAGCGGCCCATTATCTTCGGCGTCAGATGGATCAATAGATTTGCACCTTTCTCTTCTTTCTGGTCGTGTCAGGCGCTTTAGATGCTCTTCTTTGCTAATTTCAAGTTGTACTGGAATAAACAATGACCCTCGTGTTTGAGCCATTTGTTGTACTCGTCCGTAAAGTTCTCTATCTTCCTGATTATCTGCCAAACAGTTTGTAAGCACATAACTATTTTTAGTATGATGGGTCAGGAAATCGAAAACTTCAGCCCTTATGCGAGCGATAGTGTCCCAAGCAAAATCAGGTATTTTGGCATATCCGTCATATTGCAATAGCTCAAAAATAGGATTATTGATCAGCTGATTATCGCAAACGATAAAACCATACTTTGCGGCTAATTCCTTGGCGATGGTGTATTTACCGACCCCAGGCTTGCCGGTTAAATAGATGATGGTTGTTGGTTGTGTCATATGCTCCCTCTATTGATTACAGTTCCTTGGTGATAGAGGATCTTCCAATCACCATTCTTCTTGCGCTAAAGCGTTGATCTCCTTGTCACTCTCGTTTTGTCTTGGATAAGAGTGTACGTCAGCAAATAGTTATTCGGTGCGATTTTGGGTGATCGCAAAGTCCTTTGCTTCCCAAATGTCTTGATAATCTGGGTTGTTATAGCGCTCGAGTAGAGTTTCTATGACGTCCTGTTTTGTATAAACATTACCTGATGCACAGACTTCCCAAAATTCATCGCACATTTGGTTTGCAATATCTTCTTTTGTTTTTCCAAACTTTTCGGGATGATGAAAGATTGGTTCTCTTGATTTAAGTTCCTCGAGGATTTTATTTTCATCGCATTCTTTCCACTCCGCAGGCGCATCAGACCTAAAACCATCCCACAGATAACCACCATATGGTTCCAATATCTTTGCTACAATAATCTCAACCGCCGTAGAATCACCTGTTTTAACGAAGCTTTCAAAAGCCGTAGTCCATTCTTCTGCAAGCTCTGGATTTTCTTGTTTAAAAAGGCGTATCAAGGATTTACCGCTAGCCGTCGATTTTCTCGCGGCTCTAAAATAAAACTGTAGCATTGGTTCAAACAAATGAACGGCAGAGATTATTTGCTCCTCTTTATTTTTAGGAGATTTAATATCGTCCAGGATATCTGTGATGAGAAAACGCTCTTTATCTATTTGTTCTAGGTTCCATTTATCCGGACCGTTTGATAAAACGCCACCTGCAATGGCCTTAGCTTCGATACTCACAGAGTTTTGCGCTAATATTTCTTGGACCCTGTAGGGATCATATTAATGAGAGCCAGTTTACCATCGCTTGCCTCAAGCTTGTCGCAGAAATACCGCAAGGTATTAAGATCATGAATAAATGCGTCAATAGGCCAGCCATCATAAACAAAAGCTTCTCGATAAGCTTTTGGTACCCGTTCATACAGAATCACAAGATCTAGATCAGAGGCATTTGTTCCATGATTTGCCGCAACTGATCCTACCCGGAATACTGCTTTAGCCTCCACGTAGCGTTCTTTAATTAGCTTTTGAATGGTTGGTAGTGGTTCATTCCTCATATCATTTTCCTCATCAAATAGCATGTTAGGTCATATTTCCAATTTGGGATAACGGCTACCTCTTCAAATCCACATTTTTTGAAAAACTTATGAGCTTTTGGAAAATAAGTGTTTAACTGCACCTCACGAAGATTTCGCGTTAAGCTTATGTCAAATAATTTTGCTATCACCTGCCTGCCAAAATCTTTGCTTTGAAAAGCTTCTTCAACATAAATTGAATCGCACCATAGTATTTTGCCGTGAATATAACAAATTGCCCCCGCTATATTGGCATCATTATGTTTTAAATAAACATTCACCTGCTCAAAATCTGTTTTAATTCCAGTTAAATCTTCGCATTGGCGCCGTAGTGCGCATGAGATTTTTTCATCAAAACTTGAATCTGGATCATATGAAAATGCGACGGATGAGCATAAATCTTTTATCATCCAAATATTAGATTCTGTTTCAAATTGCTCAAATATTTTAAACCCGGCTTTTGTAAACGCCTTAATCGCAGCCAGATTATCTTTTTCTGGATCAATCAGGCATCGATCGAAATGCGGTGTTAATACTTGGCTTGAAAATTCATTTAAAATTCTCCTTCCCCAGCCTTTCTGTAAGAACGGTTGCTCTCCGATAAATAAATCTATACCGCATATAGAGCCAGAAATAGCGCTTAAATCTAAGTGGTTTTCTTGTGCAAAATCATGAGCGTTATAAGCTTGTATGTAACCTATCATTTCTTCGTCTAAACAGATGACGTAAGCGTATGTTTTATGGTTTGCATTTTTTGAAAGAGCAATGCCATGGATGTGTTTTCCAAATTTCTCTTTCACCAACTCCAGCGTATACGTCAGACCCTGATCCCACCATGCTTTGACATGAGGCGACTCCAACCACTTTAAGAGGAGTGGAAAATGGGATTCATTGAGTGGTTTGAAGGTGATGGTCATAATCTACTCCTACTTTCCTAAGACTCTAAATGCTTTCGGCACAGGGTTTTCATCAATAAACTTCAATATTCGGCGCACTGCTTCAAAAGGAGAGATATGGTCGTGGTATCAACCTTAAAGTCATATGAATTTAAAATGCCTTGATGTACTCTATCAATCTCATCATTTGAGAGGCCGATGTAGCGATCACGTCTTAAAACTTCGCACTCTTGTATCGCTTCAAGATCACAAAAAACGCCTATGTAATAAACTGTGTGAGCTTTTAACTGCTGGACATAGGCTTTTAATGCTCCTTTATCAAACAACACTTCATCGATAATAAGGTTGTTTCCTCTAGCAGCTAGCATTTCAGCAAACTACGGCATAATGCTAAATAGCTTCATGCCTTCTGGACCTGATTCAACATGCATTGTAGGACCGTGTTCATTTTGTCCTGGGATAAATTTCAAGTACGGCTCTTGCCTTCCGAACGGAATCATATCAATGAATGTATCAACGCCGAAAGTCAGCCAAAGATCTGGGCTTTCATGTTGAATGGCTCTTGCAATGGAAGTTTTTCCGCTAGAGCCACAGCCGTTTAAAAAGATAATCTTGTTCATGCTGTATCCTCTATTTGTTGTTGTAAAATGCTGCGTAAATGCTCATCAAACGCCTGTTTATTTTCCCCTAGACTCACGAAAAAGGATTCTTCGGCCTTGAGCAAATCTTTTGCTGCGCCTTTGATTTTAGCGACGCCGGCATCTGTTAATTCTGAAAACTTAGACCGTTCGTCGCCTTCTTTTTGAGAGCGCTTGAGTAATCCTCTCTTCTCTAGAGCCCGCAATACCTGAGACGTCATGGTCACATCAAAACTCAAAAACTTAGCAAGGTCATTTTGCGACACATCTGCTCCATCTTTCTTCAAAAATCCAAGCGTCATCAAAAGCATAAACTGAACATGCGTAAGATCATGAGGCAAAAGAGTACTTTCAATCTTGCGCTTCCACGAAAAATAAGCAGAATAGAGCAAGAAGCCTGACACTTCGCTCATGTTGATCCAGTTCGTTTTTGATGGCTTTTTCATTGTGTGACTCTCCGATTAATTGCTTTGTACATGTTGTGTGTTGATAGTGACTCTGTGCTGATACATGAAAATGATCTCCTTTGAAACAATTATTTGCACGAAACATACTGTCTACGCACAGAATATATTTGCATAAAACAGCAAAGTATGTCAAGATAAAGCTGCGCATGAGGAGCAAGAAAATAATTTTGGAATTGATGAAATAACGAAATTTTTTGATTTATATGGAAAAACAACTAGCATCGCAGGGCTTAGGTAAGCAATTTGCCATTATTTTAAGCAAAGTCGGTGTGCGAGTAATTTTAGCTAGTCGAGATATTGAAAAACTTAATGCTTTTAGTAAGGAGCTTAAGAACAGCAAAGCCATACAGATGGATATTGCTAACTCAGCATCAGTAAAAGCAGCTTTTGCGCTACTTGAAGAAGCAGGTGAAAAGATTGATATCTGTATTAACAACGCAGCGACTGGAGCTCTGACTCCTGTTTTTTCAGAGGATGATAATGGCGATTTTGAGCGAGTTATCCAAACCAACGTAATGGGCGTATGGTATGTCACCAAAGCGGTGGCCAGTCATATGAAAAAACATGATATACAGGGATCGATTATTAATATCGGCAGTGTAAATGGTGATGGCTTCCCATACAAGGAGCTAACTGCTTACGCCGCAAGCAAAGCTGCGGTCATCCATATGACGAAATCTTTAGTAACTGAGCTATCGCGGTATAAAATCAGAATTAATACAATTAATCCAAGGCCGGTTCAGTCAGATTTGCTGGGATCTCCAAACAAGCATGACCCTAATTTTTGGAAAGAGAAAATACCTGCAGGATTTATAGCCGAGCCAAGCGACCTTGATGGGCTGATACTATATCTCGCATCCAACAATGCGTCTAAATATGTCACCGGCGCATGCCTAAGCATAGATGGCGGCATGTCTTGGGGAGGCAAATCATGATAGAGAAGGAAAATAATATGAATAAAAAGAATATTGCTCTCGTTACAGGTGCATCTTCTGGAATCGGCGAAGCCTTAACTCGGGAGTTGATTTCCAAAGGTTGGGTTGTCGTTGGAATAGCTCGCAGGGTAGAGAAACTGAATGCAATAAAAAATGAAATGGGGCCCTCATTCATCCCCATTATATGCGATATTTCAGACAAGTCTGATATTCATAGAGCTTGCCAAAATATTCTTGATCAAGGTCTTTGTCCCAATCTTTTCTTCTTGAATGCAGGTATCGCAGGTGAAAAAGTTATTGAAAATGCTGAAGCGTTTACAGTCAAAGTACATGAACGCATTATGGCAGTCAATTATTTTGGCGTTTTAGCCTTTGTTGAATTTTTTGAAAAACTATGCCTGCACAACGGCGGCGCTCACTTTATTGTTACAAGTTCGGTGAATGCAATTTTTGCACCACCTACAGGGAGTGCTTATTGCGCATCAAAAGCAGCTATTTCAAAAGCTTTTGAGAGTTTATCGCTCACTTATTTTGGAAGAAACTTGATCTTCTCGTCTATTTATACGGGTCCTGTCGCAACAGATGGCCTTAAAGGCAACTGGCCTTTTACATGGAGTGCTGAAAAAATGGCAAAGTACATGTGTAAATTCTCTGAGCTCAAAAAATCACGAGGTTACCCATCTCTTTTCTACTTTATCATTAGCCATCTATTACGCGTTTTGCCTGATGGTGTAGTGATGTGTATTTTAAAAAAGATGTAAGAATTTTCTGAGGAAAGAGTTATGAATGAATTTATACACGTCATTAAAGGAACGCCATCATACGTATGGACCATATTATGCTATTTATTGTTTGTAGGCATTAAGAGTATAAAAACGAGGGTTCTTTATATTCTAAAGCTCTTTATCATTCCATTAATATTGCTGGCCATTAAGTATAAAACGCTTCTTTCAGATGATGCTTTGGTATTTTATCTCGTAATTATAGGAGGTAGCATAGCAACCTTCTTTATAAATACAGGAAATACAATCAAGGTTATAAATAAAGAAGGGGCAATTGAAGTGGCTGGGGGTTATGGAATGCTTATAATATTACTTTCCTTTTTTATTGTTAAATATTATTTTGGCTATTTAAAGTCGACAGATCCAGACTTATTCCTTAAATACTCTATTATTGAAAGTGTAATAAGTGGATTATTTTCTGGCTATTTTATAGGACGAGCACTGCGTTATACGTATAAATATTTGAAGGTTGCAAAATCATTATGATGATAATACCACATTTAATTTTAAGGAAAGATAGCAAAATTCTATTAACAAGAAGAAGTCAGGCTAACAAAATTTGGGCTTCACATTGGCATTGCGTGACAGGAAGTATTGAGTCTGGTGAATCGCCAAGAGAAGCGATTATTCGAGAAGCTCAAGAGGAAGTCGGGCTCAAGATCAAAAATGTGAGCTTAGAAACGACAGTTTTTCTTATAGAGAAAGATTATTTTGATCCGTTGAAAAAATTTTATGGTTTAGAGCTGTTTTTTGTAAGTCATTTAGATGATGAACAAGAACCAATAAATCTAGAGCCTTTGAAGCAGTGCTCTTTGGGATGGTTCGATCCCTATAAGTTGCCTGAGCCTATGATTCCAGGTGTTGGTTTTGGTATTAAAAGCTATTTTGATAATCAACATTATGTGGAGTTTCGAAATATTTAAGGCAATCGAAGTCGTCCCATATGATTCAAATTGGCCAAGTGCATTTGAAAAAGAGGCAGCGCTTGTTAGACAGGCCTTAGGTGGTAATTGTTTGACGATTTATCATATTGGATCAACTTCAGTGCCAGGGCTTGCGGCTAAACCAATTATCGATATGATCTCTGTCGTTAAGGATATCGCTGAGGTTGATAGTTATAACGCCGCCATGGAAGTTCTAGGATACAAAGCTATGGGAGAATATGGGATTCCGATGCGTCGTTATTTTCAAAAAGGATTAGAACATAGAACTCATAACATTCATGTTTTTGAACAAAACAATCCCGAAATCGATCGACATCTTAAATTTAGAGATTGGATGCGAACACATCCTGAGGATATGCAAGCTTATGCAGAGCTGAAGCACAATTTAGCTATCCGTTTTAAAAACGACATATTTTCTTATTGTTTAGGAAAAGAAGATTTTGTAGCAGCAATTGATAAAAAAACTGGATGGTTGGCATTTCGTTTTGTAAAAGCGCTAGCATCTAAAGAATGGCAAGCTGCTAAACATTTCCGTGACACCTATTTCTTTGGCCCTCATGGCATAGAAGATCCTTATACATGGACTTTTAACCACAAAGAGCATGCTCATCTTGTTTTGTACCAAGGTACAGAGATTGTTGCTTACACCCACATTCAGTTCTGGCTGGATCAAAGATCGGCAATTCGTATTATTGCCACTGATGAGAATAAGCGAAATCAAAGATTCGGAAGCAAGTTTTTGGCGCTTATAGAGAAATGGCTACGAAGTTTAGGCGTTAAAAGCATTCATGCTGAATCCAGACAAAGCAGTTTAAGATTCTATCTCAAAAACGGTTATTGCAGCATGCCGTTTGATGACCCTGAAGGTCATGAATCTGATCCAAACGATGTTCCTGTAGGTAAGTTGTTATGATAAATCAGATTCAAATTTGCCCACTTATAGGAGAAGATATTGCAACTATTTCTGGAGCTTTCAACGCAATAGGCTGGAATAAACCACTATCGCTTTTTGAAGGATATTTAAAGGAGCAAGAAGCAGGAGAACGGCTTGTTTGAGTGGGTCACGTCAAGGGCGAATTTGCCGGTTATGTAACCTTGAAATGGCAATCTGGGTATCCGTCCTTTAAAGAATAAAACATCCCGGAGATTATGGATTTAAACGTATTGCCTTCATTCAGGAAAATGGGCATTGGCTCCTTACTTCTTGACCGTGCTGAAAAAGAAGCTGTAACTAGATCAGATACTATCGGCATCGGTGTTGGCTTGTATGCAGGCGAAGATGGTGGCTACGGCTTGGCTCAAAGGCTTTATGTAAAGTGCGGCTATATCCCTGATGGTAAAGGCATTACTTATAATTATGAACCCATGATTCCAGGAAATAGCTATCTGCTTGATGATGACCTAGTGTTGTGGTTTACAAAGAAATTGATTTGAGAGGGTTTATGAATATATTAGCATTAATAGCTTTAGTCATCACTTGCTGGATTGGGTGGAGGCTTTATTCAAATCGTCACAGCATGCCTTGTCCTGCTTGGTTATCCTGGATGGTAGAGTTAGATAATCCATTTGCAAAGGCTCATAAGGCAAGTGAAATTATACAAATGTTGCAACTGAAAAATGGGATTAGAATTCTAGATATAGGCTGTGGTCCTGGACGAGTTTTATTACCATTAGCCAAAAAGATAGAAGAGAAAGGAGGTCATGCAACAGGCCTAGATATTCAAGCTGAAATGATAGAAAAAACTAGGTTAAAAGCCAGAGATCTCAACATTTCTAATATTGACTTTATAAAATTAAGTATAGATGAAGGAAAGATAAATGAGCCATATGATATTGTTTTAATGATTTGTGTTTTAGGAGAAATTCCTCAAAATAACCGTAAATCAGTATTGCAAAAAATAGCAAACCATTTACAAAGCAATGGGATTATATCAATCACTGAAACAATTTTCGATCCACATTTCCAAAGTCGTAAATATGTATCTGAAATTATGAAAGAAGTTGGCTTTGTTGAAGCTAAGTTTTCAGGAAATAGACTTGCTTATACTGTACATTTTAAGAAAAAGGAGAATAAAGAATGACAACAATAACATACGAAGAATTTGAGCGTGTGAATTTACGCTCTGGTACGATTGTAAAAGTAGAAGAATTTCCAAGAGCAAAAAACTGGCATTCAAAGTGTGGGCAGATTTTGGTCCTATAGCCACATGTTCATGTGTAATGATTAAAACCGGGTGGAGTAAATTTTGGCATACGCCTTCGCAATACCATAACAACCATGTGTTCCCATCCGTATCATCTGAAGCTGCAGAATTCTTGCTGCAACGAGGCGTGAGCGCCATTGGTATTGATACGTTTTCGCCTGATCGACCTGAAGATGGCTTTAAAGTTCATAAAGTATTTTTAAGCGCCAGAAAAATAATCATAGAAAATGTAGCAAATCTTGATAGTATGCCACCGACCAGAAGCTTTGTTATGACCCTGCACATCAAAATCAAAGATGGTACAGAAGGGCCAGTAAGACTCGCTGGATTGATTGAAAGTGAGGAAGAGCAAGTACTTAAGACTATTGCTGTGAAAGATTTTTAAGGATAAGATGTGGGAAAGTTAAACAGCATATGAGTAATAAATTTATAAAAGGATGGTTAAATGAAATATTTGAAAATATTAAGTTTAGTGTTTTCTACATTTGCTTTTGCAGTTAATTGCAAAGCACATGTAGGAGTGAAGGAGATTGAGACAAAGTACAATGTTAAAATTGGCGTTTATACAATTGACACCAATAATGGTAACAGCTTTTCTTATCGTCAGGATGAGCGCTTTCCATTTCAAAGCGTTTTATTTAGAAAATTTAGAGCCTAATTTAAACTCAGATCGAAATAATATTCATGATAGCTCTACTCCCAAAAATATGGCGCAAAGTGTTCAAAAGCTATTGATAGAAAATAATGTTTTAGGTCAAGAAAATCAGCATATATTAAAAACTTGGATGATCAACAATACTACAGGTTATAAAAAAATCAGATATGGTCTACCTCTAGCTTGGAGTGCTCCAGAAAAAACAGGTGGAGGCTCTGGTACTTCTCATGATATAGGAATTGTATGGTCGCCTGCATGTAAGCCAATAGTACTCGCAATTTATACATTTTCAAGTAAAAAAGATAACGCACAGCAGGCTGATAAAGCCATTGCTGAAACGACTAAATTTATTCTGGATGAATTTTCTAAGAAAAATACTTGTTTCGCAGCAACGGATTTTAAATAAGATTTATATGATGGTAGTTTAATGAAATACTTTAAAAATCTATGCCTTGTATTATTCGCATTCATCATTGCAAGTAATGTTTATGCTTTGGAAAGCAAAACGCTTGATATGTTTGACAAGGATCGACGTAGAAATATACCTGTGGTTATTTATCAAGGGGATAATATAAATAAAACCGTGGTGATCATCAGCCATGGTTATGGCGCCAAAAATACCGAATATTCATTTATTGCTGATAGCTTAGCGTCACGTGGATATTTTGTAGCGAGCATTCAGCATGATCTTGAGACAGATAAACCCCCTCCTACAACAGGCAATTTATTTGATAGAAGAAAACCACTTTGGGAACGTGGAGTCCAAAATATTTTATTTGTGATAAGTGAACTTAAAAAGATAGAGCCACAACTCAATTTAAGCAAAGTTATTTTAATAGGCCATTCTAACGGCGGCGATATTTCTATGATGTTTGCTACGGTTCATTCAGAAATGGTTTTCAAGATTTTTTCACTTGATAGCAGAAGCTATCCTTTCCCAATGAGTCCGAAATTAGAGATTTTACGCTTTTGCGCTTCAGATGATGAGCCAGATGAAGGTGTTGTGCCCGATACAGGAATTCAAGAGATTTATGCGAAGGGAGCGCGGCACATAGATTTGAGTGATCGAGGAAGCTCAAAAATTAAGGATGAAATTCAAAAATCAATTATTCAATTTTTAGATAGGTAAATTATGAAAAAAGTTATTTTATTGTTATGTTTTGTATTATTAGCACGATTAGCTTATGCAGATGAAAATGATGTATTTCCAATTTCTACAGAAATGCAGATTGGTAAAATTCGCAATCTAATAGAAAAGGCCCCAGAAAATGGAATATATCTTTCAGTTGGAGGCGAAAGAGCATTTAGAGGCGCTTCTATGTATAGAACAATTGAGCATTTAGTGATTTTCGATATTTCGCCGGTAATAATAAAATTTAACACAATTAATTCGTTACTTCTTAAGGCACAAGATAAAGAGTTATATAAGCATTTGAGATGGAATAGTGAATTTTCTGAATGGCAAAAAATAGACTCAAGTCTGACAGAAGAAGATTTTAAGTGGTGGACAGAAAACATAAGAAGCATGAAAGGTTATGATGTGCCTGAACGACTTAATAAAAACGGAACTTGGAACGGATATATCAAAATCAGAGAAAAATTAATGAATATATATCCTAAAGTAGCTGTGAATTATAATAATAGAATCAACACTTTCTTAACTCATATTACTTGGGAAGATGTAGAAAAAAATCAATCAAGATTTTCAGATAAGCTATCAAAACAAGACTGGGATTCATTTGAACAAGAAAGGAAACTTCCAAATTCATGTGTGCAAAAATTTATAGATAATCCAGAAACTGCGGTGGATTGGGCAGATGTAATAGATTATAAGTCTGGCAATTATCTATTTGATAATAAATCCTATTCAATACTACATAAATTAGCAGTTAATAATAAAATTAGAATATTACAGTTGAATCTTAGCGATACCGAGGGACTTAAATTATTAGCAAATAAAATAGAGAAAACAAAAAATAAAATTGCCGTTTTAGATTTAGATAATTTATATTTATATGAATATATGGGTGAAATTAAATTTAAAAAGGCTATTGATTATTTAATCAAATATGGCGCCAATGACTCGGTTTTAATTTTAATGAATAATTATAAAGATTTTCCATGCGCTCAATTTTCTATTTATGTTGGTTTTACATTTGAAAATATAAAATCATGGCCAAATCAACCATTTTTCGATAATTTCATTAATTCTCTACCAAGTGATATTCAGCCATTGATAGATGGACGTTTGTATGATGGTCGAGATAAATTACCTTTGTATTTAATTAATTCTTGGAAATAAATTATGAAAAATTTTGTTTTATTTATGCTTGGTATTATGTTATCAGCGGGTAGTGCATTTGCCGATACCTGCTTTATAGTCAATGAGAGGGGCAAAGTTTTAAAAATCGAGGGTGATTGTGATGAGCGCTATGCCCCTATGTCTACTTTTAAAATAGCTTTGGCTCTCATGGGTTTTCCCCCCTCTGCATTATTGTTGATGAAATGCATCCCGTATGGCCTTTTAAAGAAGGTTATGTTGATTGGCAAGAGGTTTGGAAGCAAGATCAAACTCCAAAAAGCTGGATGAAAGAATCCTGTGTGTGGTATAGCCAAGTTTTAACCACAAAGCTTGGGATGAAAAAATTTCAAGCTTACGTTACAAAATTTGATTACGGAAATAAGGACCTTTTAGGTGACAAAAGACAAAACAACGGCCTTACAAATGCTTGGTTATCGAGTTTTATGCAGATTTCAAGCACAGGGGCAAGTCGCTTTTTTACAGAAGATGCTAGCAGGCAAATTACCTATAAGGCCGCATGCAATAGCAATGACAAAAAATATTCTTTTTGTAGAAGAGTTAAAAAATGGCTGGAAGTTTTACGGTAAAACATGAATTGGTAGCCCGATAAATATTGATGGAACAAAAAATCCTGATTTATATCACGGCTGGTTTATTGGTTGAATTGAAAAAGGCGATAGAAAGATTATTTTTTTCAACCACATAGAAGACGATAAAAAGGAAGAAACCTTTGCCTCTTTACGCGCTAAAGCAGATGCAAAAGAAAAGATGATAAAAATCATAGATCAGATTGAAGGTAGTAAGTGAAAAATTTATACGCCTCTCTAAAGAGAGATGAGCTTATTGATGTATTACGCGGACTCGCAATCATTTTAGTGCTCATGCTGCATTTTCACTTGAGTTACACTTTAGTTTTTTCTGATAGCCTAAGCTTAAATTTTATAATGAATGGAAATTATGGGGTTACCATATTTTTTGTCATATCAGGATATTTGATAAGCTCAAACGCCTTAAAAAGATATGGTGATTTGAGTCAGATCAACATGAAGCATTTTTACTTTTTGAGATGCGCAAGGATATTGCCGCTATTAGTTTTAGCGTTAATAGTCATTAGCTTGTTTTAGGCTTTAGATTTTAAGTCATTTACAAACTCGGTATACAAAGAAGGGATAGATAATCCATCTTTAGGATTAACGATATTTCCTGTGCTGACTTTTTGGCACAATGTAATGATCGATTATTACGGATATTTTAATTATGCAGTAAATATTTATTGGTTTTTATCCGTAGAGGAATTCTTTTATTTGATTTTTCTGCTTAGCTGTCTATTTCTTAGAAAGACTAAACTAATTATTTTGATGTTAGTTAATATAGTGCTCATTGCGCCGATATATCGATATATCAATAGAAAAGATGAAATCATTTTTATGTATAGTTATCTTGCCTGTTTTGATTCGATCGCTATCGATATATTAGTCGCTTTAGTCAAAAACAACGTAAAGTCTCTGCAGCAAAAACGTCTACTTTAGATTATTAGGATTTGCGCTAATGGCCTATGTGTACTTCATATTGGGTATCCATGGCTTCGAAGCTATAGGATTTCATTTTTTGCTTTGTTCTGCCTTAATCGGATACTTAATAGCAAGGTTTTATTCTGAGCGGATTAACAAACTTTGTAGAGAGTACTTAGCTGGCAAAACCTATACAAACAAACTTGTTATGGATACGAAATTATAGAGGGAGCGATGAAGAAACAAAAAATTTTCAATTTGCTTTTTACAAGCTTACTATTACTAGCTTTCGATGCACATGCTCTCATTCTTGAGGATTTGGTTAAAAATAACCAGCTTCAATCCACGCTGGAAAATAAGAAGGTAGGATATTATATTGGTTCATTTGATCCTATTCATAAAGGGCACGAAGAAGTCGCTAAAAGCGTACTTTCACAAAAACTGTGTGATTATGTTATTTTATATCCATTCTGGGGCGGGGATTCTTATAAACAACGAGGCTAGATTGAAATAATGCTTGATATGCTATTTGCTTTGTTTAAAGACCATCCACACATTATTGTAATGCGATATCCACCTAAAGAATTACAAAATGCTTTAACGCAAAAAACATAGGCAAAAACCGTCGCGCCTAAATTTAGAGGAGTTGAGTGTATTGGAGTTGTGTGTTCGGATAGAGCCTTAAAGTTAATACCTGATAAAGCCTCTTCTATACAATTTATGTCAGGAACCGTGATTTCACTTAAGCATGAAAATCACACCTGGGGAGGATGCATAGCTTTGCCCGTTAGTTCTTTTATAGTTTCTATGAGAGCAGGAGATGACTTGTATACCTTGAATTGAATGAGTGGCGGCAGAAAGATTATAGAAACCATAACACCAAAGCAATATAACGATGCTTCTTCTACGTTAGTAAAAGATCTTATGAAGAATCAGCAAACCACTGATAAATGGCTCAGTGAACCAGTGATTAAAATCATAGAAGAAAATAGGTTGTTATCAATAATGGATAAAAAATTGATACAGATTAGACGTTTCATCCCCACCGGCACTTCAGGTGGTGGAAAAACATCTGTGATCAGGGAGCTAGAAAAATTAGGCCATGCCGTTATTCATGAGGTTGGCGATTGATGTCATTGCACAAGATCAAGCTAAAGGCATAGAAAAACCATGGGAAGAGCCTGATTTTATAGATCAAATTACGCATCAAATTACGCATATGCAAAAAGAGCGGCAGATGAATGCTACTGGAGCCTTGCAGTTTTACGACCGTGCACCTTTTTGTACCTATGCCCTCGGTAAATATTTGGCCTATTGGAAAAACACAGAATTTAGGCATTTGCCTGTAGTGCTTGGTGAAATTGATCGTTGCCTAAAAACGGTGTTTATCAAAACCAAATATTCTTTTTTGAAAATCTGGGTTTTATCAAGCATACCGATGCCAGAAAAATTTCCTATGAAGATGCTTTGATTTTCGAGTAGATTCACTTCGATGTTTATAAAGAGTTTCGCTTTGACGCAATTATCGTGCTGAAAGGTCTGACAGTTACACACAGATGTGAATTTATTCTGGAGAGAGTGAAATGAAGATTTTTACATTGCTTTTCTCATTACTAGCTGTGCTTTGTGTTATGGATTCTTCTGCACTTGCGAATTCTGTAACTTTACCAGAACCAAAAGGAGTCTATAGTGTGGGTATCGTTAACGTTGGGCTTTCTGATCCTGCACGAACCCAACTTCGAAGCGTTGATAAATGCCGGTGGATGACAGCGGTTTTTTACCCAACATTAAAAACGAAAGCAACAGCTCCTTATATGACAGGAACGCTCGATGATGGTAATGTATGCGGAGCAAAGGTTTTGGGGCATGCAATTCGAGGTGCGCTTATGGTCCAGAACCGTAAATTTCTTATTATCATTTCTCTCCCTGGGAGAGAAAATGTACGCCAGCAAAATACTATTCTTTATGAAGCTTTAGCTTCTAATGGTTATATCGTGATTACGATGGATCAACCTTATGTTGCAAACTTTGTAAAATTTTCAGATGGAGCCAAAACAACTTTAACATTTAAGGATGTTTGGAATCTTTTGTGGGATAGAAATTATCGTTATGCATATGACGATGAAATCATTGCCCTTGCTATCAAAGATATTGATTTCGGGATCATTTAGAAGCGTTCAGAAACATATCAAGTGCGTTTGATACCAAGAACATCGTTCTTATAGGGCATAGCATTGGAGCCAATATCGCGCAGATTAAATACCTTACTGACAAGAGAATCAAAGCGATTGTCGATATTGATTCTAAAATAACCGAACGTGTGGTATTCGGTCGTATTGGTGTGCATCCAAACCCAGATGATAAGCAAGTGTTATTTATACGAGGAATGCTTCAGTATCAAGAAAATGTAGGTGATCAATTAACCAAAATCTCAAACAGTACCATTTGGCAACCGGACGTTCAGCATAGCGCCTTTAGTGACGACGCTTACTTTGCCGCTAAAATCTCAAATTATGGCATGGGTTTTTGGCGAGGATTGTATACATAGCTTTTCAAAAAAGGGTCTTATTTTTCTACCACAGATACCAGTTTGGGAGATTACAAAATGGATGAATGGTTTGAGCAATATCCTGAGTATATTGTGAAATGGTTGGTCAAAATCAATAAAGCTTAAACTTCCCAACATTCACCACCTCACGAATCCCAATTTCTTCTAAAAAATCAGCTTCATGGGAGATGATAATCATAGTGCCGGGATAAGCCTTGAGGACTTGAGTTACATGCTCTTTCGTCTCTAAATCGAGGTTATTGGTGATTTCATCGAGAATCAGGAGTTTCTGTGTTTTGGCTGTGATTTGTGCCAAGCTGAGTCTTGCTTTTTCACCACCAGAAAGTGTGCTGACATGAGAATTCACTTCTTCATTTTTACGAAATAAGAAGTCATTCAGGTGGCGCCTTATTTCAGCATGAGGCTAATTTGGCACAAGGTCTGCTATGGTTTCAAGCACCGTTTTATCAGGATTCAAAGTCCCATAATGCTGGTTGAGATAGCCAATATCTTCTCGTTTTATCACATGCCACTCGCCAGTTTTGCAGACACTTTCGTCTCCAAGAATGGCTTTTATAAGCGTTGATTTACCGCTGCCGTTATCGCATATAATGGCTATACGCTCACCGCATGCAATACTTAAGGCTATTCCCGATAAGATAGGTTGTCCCTCGCAATAACCAACAGACGCCCATGATATCTGTATGACTACACTTCTGCCTGCATCAGATCCTTCTATAGAAAATTTAGGAATGATAATTTCAGGAAGGCGGAGGTCAGCTAACTTATTATTAAGATCGTTTTTGGTTTCATTGATATTTTTCAGTTTTTTGCCTTGGGATTTTTCTGCTTTCATACCTTTTAAATTACCAACCATTTTAAGTCACTTGCGATCTTCTATTTTTTTCTCTCCTTTAGCCTTGCTTTTGGCGGCACGTTGTTGCTCTTGCATCAGCTTATGGTGCATACCTTTTGACTTTCGACTTAAAAAATCCAATTCACTTTCAATAGAGGAACGCTTTAATTTAATCTCACGCATATAATCATCGTAATTACCTGAGAAGATATGAATCTTACCGTTATCAATGTGCCATAAAGTATCGGTGCATTGACGTAGTAGCTCCTTATCATGGGAGAGCATAATAAGTGTACTAGGGTAATTTTGCAGCATACGCATCAGGCTCTTGCGGTTTCTGGTGTCCAGATGATTCGTCGATTCATCAAGCAGTAAAACATTAGGATCAAGGCTTAAAGCTTCTGTCACGGCTTTGTTCAAGCGCTGCCCGCTGCTTAAGTCAGTATGATCAATAATCACTTGTGGCACATAGTCAACAACCACGTCTTCACCGCAAAGTGAAGCGATCATTTTTAGCAAGCTGGATTTCCCGCTACCGTTTCTGCCGATGATAGCAATGCGACTGCCGTAAGGGATTTTGCAACTAAAATTCTCAAAACAGGTTTTATGAGGAAAAGACAGGTCATAGTCTTTGATTTGAATCGGTTTATGCATCATGATGTATCTCTCTAAAAGGCGATTTTTAAGACTATAGTGACAACAATAAGCAAACTGCTTTTGTTGTGCTGCGCCCTAAAAACAAAAGGCAATTTTAGAGAATAATTTTCATTTTTGCGTAAAACCTCTGGTAAACTGTATATGTATATAATATATGTTTTGAGCTGAAAAGTCAATAACCTTATTCGCCTTGATTTGCAGTTTTTAGCTTATCGAGTAGATCCATATAATCCTGCAGCACAGGAATAAGCAGGCTTTGCTTTGGTAATGCAGCAATTCCTCGTTTTTTGCCATTCTTGCGCAGTGTAATGGGGCACTTCTGGGCAGTTACTTTCGGCACTTTACCGAGATTTGCGCAGCCGCTCAAGAAGACCAGACTTACCCCGATCACGATAAGATTTATTTTGTTCATCCAGTTTTTCATAAGCTTCTTGAAGCTCTAAATTTTCTTTTGCTTGCTTACTTGCTTGCCTTAGCTACTCTTTGCCCAGCATATCGCGGTTAGTGTTTGTAAAATCATTGCAACGACAAGGCTTATGGGAATTTTGCGATCCCATTGCCATTTTGTGAGCATATTCGTTTTATTGGTCATCCGTATCTCCCTCAAAATCATGCGAAGCATCGATAGTGGTACGGTAACCGCTGCTATCTAACGTGCGCTCTGCACGTGTTATTATCCAGTAGCTCGGAATGCTGGAACGAAACCCCGATAAGTAAACTTTGGATTCTGCTACCAGATCCGCACGCGGCTAAGGTTATATTCAAGGTTTGTGTGCCACGTGTCAGGCGCTCAAGTTTTGCTTCTGCCGCTGCCTTGGCTAATCCTGAATTGGGATAGACGCCGCGCATGGTATGAACGGGATCACCATCTCCTGCTTTTTCTTCTATGGGCTGGGCTTTATCAGGATCATGCCAATAGCAAATGACGGAGGCTTGACGATCACGTTCCGCAAGGGTGACGCGCCAGCTTGTGACGTCTTTTAAATCAATAGTGCTGCCACCAATGATTTGCCAGGTAAAAGATTTCGCCTTACCTTCGGGGACAAATAACAAAAAACCATTGGCGGGTTTGCTGATGGCGCCATGAAGCTGCGCAAGGCGGGACAGTAAATGCATATCGCAATATGCGGCAGGATAATATCTGCAAATTGTGAGGCAATGCGTGGTTCATAGCCATGTTTGGCGGCAATGGTACTCACCAAATCACCAATGGTTTTTTGATGCCACTCATCGGTTTTTTGCGATTTAAAGGAGGCTTTTAAATCAGCAGCATGGCCTTTAATTTTCATGACTTGGAGATGGCCCTCAAGGGTAACTTCATCAACGATATAAAGCCCCATGGAGATAAGGCTGGTTTCAACATAACCAAGATGCACTTGCAATTTACTGCTTGAGGAAGGTATTTCAATGAGAGAATCGCGATCATCAAGGCAAATTTCCACTCTATCGCTGGTAATGCTGGCTTCATCAGTGATGCGAAGTGAGATCAGCCTTTGTTTGATGAGGCTGGTTATGAGATTGCCTTCTGCCCAAATGTTAAAATCTGGCGTCATATCAATCCCA
The DNA here is from genome assembly GCF_021811825.1 of Candidatus Anadelfobacter sociabilis. Lineage (GTDB taxonomy): Bacteria > Pseudomonadota > Alphaproteobacteria > Rickettsiales > Midichloriaceae > Anadelfobacter > Anadelfobacter sociabilis. The sequence goes on from NZ_JAJBJC010000008.1 coordinate 25,643, forward strand.
TAATTTTATGGTTGGCTTGGTGGCGGCTTTTTTAATCTCAGGCAAAGTAATCAAAAGACGAGCAGGCAGAAAGCTCCCCCATTCAGCAAGCTCAGGGTTAGCCGTTAAAACAATTTCCACAGCACCCGATTGAAAGCCCGTAATGCTTCCAGCAAATCCAGTCCAACATGTCATGTTCTTTGGTTCTATAAAGCGTCATAAATCTTCCCCGTAACGTTCCAGGCTTAATCTAAATTCAATTTTTCGGGGCACGCCGTCCGGTAAAAAAGTAGTTTGAGTTTCTTCAATTTGAGCAATGACAAAACGCTCTAAGACTTCATCCAAACCATTAATTAACATCAGTGGCTCTTGTTTTGTTGCAGCATCGCGCATCCCATTGATTTGCCCTAAACCGCCGCGAAAATGCGGGTAAATAACACCGTCTAAATCAATGCGGTCTGAGCCTTGACCAACTGCCTGAAGCAATGGTTCTTGACCAATGCGCTCTATAGAAGGCCAACGATATTCACTGCTGCGTTTTAAGCTTTGATAAGCGCCGGTATTTAATGAAAACCGATAAGGTCCAAGGGTAAGCATCATGGCAGTGCCTCTATAGGGATCATAGAGTGCGCCTCGTGATTGTTCTTTTAAACGCCGCATCACTTCATCTACAATGCCCCGTGAATCTTGGTTTGGATTTGCTTGAACATTGATGTTGTAGCTATTATTTTGCGTCTTGTTTTCAACGGTTTTTGGCGCAATTGAAAGCGGGGTTTTGAGGGCATCGCTCATTGGTTGCATTTCAGGGATGCTGAGTTCTGGAGCGTCTTTTTTGCCCCATAACTTATCCCAAAGGCCAACAACTGCTTTAAAGGGTGTTTTGGTTTTTTCCCAAAATTTACCAAGCCAATCACCAAAGGCTTCCCATACTGGCTTTATCGGCTCCCAAATGGTCATGAAGAAACTTTTCACAGGATTCCCAATTGGTAATCACAAGCGTTGCTGCAATGGCTATTCCGCCGACAATAGCACCAACAGGATTGCTCATCATGGTAACCGTTAAAGCACGAAATCCTGCAATAACTGCCGGAAATACTCTGGAAGCAAGAGCCATAAATGATGCGCCCAATGCTTGCAAAGCTCCACCAAAAGCAAGAGCCCCCATACGGATTGCTGTGATTAAAGAGGCACTATTCACACCAATCAATCTGGCTTTAACAAGGGTGATGGTAATCAGTAGACCGCGCCAAGCTGTGGCAAGCGCCAAGGCGCCACCTTGAATAAAGGTCCAGGCATAGCCAAGTGCGATAGCAGCGATCTTGCCGCCAATGAGAGCCGTTGTTACACTCATAATCAGCTTGGTTAAAATAGGATGCGCTTCAGCAAAGACGGCCATTTGTGTTGTGGCATTTCGTAAAACACTTACAATAGTTGGGATCACAACACATTGGCCATTTCACCTGATGGTGATAATAAAACAACTTGTTCACACACACTGGGCGCTGACCAATTCCTGTCTTGCCCTGCACGTGAAGTCACCTAAGGCAGCCAATCAGATGAGATTACGTATGCCATTAACCTAAGCCTAAAATTATTATCGCCTGAAAGAAGTTGCTTACGGGCCTATGTCAGGAAAGTCAGCAAAGCAGCTGGGATCATTTAGCTGATCAAATTTCGAGCGGTAAGAAATTCACCAATCACTATATGGCCTCCAAGCCTTTAGCCGGCACCAAGCTCA